>JAADHX010000100.1 GCA_013151655.1 Actinomycetota bacterium | reverse complement strand
TCTGTCAGCGTCCCGACCTCAAAGACCAAGTCTGGGTGAGCCAATCGAGCCTCGGCGATCATCTGCGGCGCGATATCTACCCCGCTAGCCTCGATCCCTCGTTCGGCAAGAAACGCCGCAATCCTCCCCGGGCCGCAGCCGACGTCGAGTACAGGGCCTGAACCAACTGCGAGAATCGACTCGGCGAAAGCTAAGAGAACTGCTCGATCCAGCGGTGCTTCGAATTGGGATGACACCTCGGTTCCGATAGCCGCTACGAACTTCGCGGCAGAGTGGTCGTACACGGCTCGAGCCGCGGCGTCGTGATCCGGTTCCTGCATCGAACGAGTATCGCAGAGGCTCCATCGCACGTCGGTACGATATAGCCGTGGCCATTTTCGAGTCGAATGCCGATCGCCGTATCGCCGCGGCCCGAAAAGCGGGTCTGTTCGACAACCTTCCTGGGGCCGGGAAACCAATACCCGATCTCGACCGTCAGCGCCCGGAAGGCTGGTGGGCGACGAGGTTGGTCAAACGCGAGCGCAGCATCATCAAGGCCGAAACCCTCGACCGCCAAGTAAAAGCGGCGATGCCCCGACTGTGGCGACTTGGTTCCGAAGCCGAGGTTCGCGAACAGGTTGAACAGCTCAACAAGCGCATCGACGCCTACAACCAAACTACGACCTGGAAGCCGTACAGCCGTCTAGATGCATCCTCGGTAGTCACAAGATGGATGCGGGTCAGGCGGCTGCTCGGCGGCCCGCCAACGTGAGCAGCGACGCCGAAATGACTCTTCAGTCGCCCGAGCTCCCGAGCACCAATGACTACCAGCGTTTGGGTGTTTCGCATCGGGTCGAACTTCACGCTGGCAAACAGTCACGGTGTTTCTCCGCTGTACTGGACGGGCAGAAGGTCGTGGTCAAACTCACCGATCGACGCTTAACAGACCCAGCAATCCTGCGGGCCAAAATGCGAGCGGTGGAGACCGTCGGCGGCGCGCTATCCGCGGTGGTGATGCCGATTCGCGTGGCCGGAGACCTGGTTCAACCGATCGGCGAATGGTTGATGACCGCCACGCCGTTTGTAACCGGTGACCGCTTGGACATCTCCACTCCGCATGCTGGACGAGTAATGGGCCAGACGTTGGCGCGCCTTCACGAAGTCATGGCAGAGCTGCCGGTTGTCGAGATACCGCCCGTCGCGGCACTGGAGTCAGATCTCCCCAGTTCCGAGCAGCCCAGTTCCGAGCAGCCCAGTTCCGAGCAGCCCAGTTGGCAGCTACTTCACGGCGACTTCAGCTATAAGAACCTGATCGCTAGCCCAACAGGTCTGCGGATATTCGACTTCGACGATTGCGGCTACGGCCCGACCGAGTACGACCTCGCGAACTCGCTCTATATGGTGTTGTTCGACTCTGAGGTGAACGACTCTCCATCACGCTATGAGACCTTCCGCCCGTCGTTTCTGGGCGGATACAGCCACAGCGCAGCCAAAGCTGTCGATGCCGAGCCCGTCGACGAGATGATCAGGCTCCGAATCGCAGCCTTGGGTCGCTGGCTTGAGGATCTGCCGAACGCTCCAATCGGAATCCAGACCTCATCACCCGAGTGGCTCGAAACACTTGAATCATTCGTGGCCTCGCATCGTTGGGGAAAAGCCCCGTGATCATCCGCAGTATCTGCGACTCTCTATTGCCGTTCGTCGGATCAACACACCGGCCCTGATGAGTCCGGCGAGAAGTACGACCGTCCAGATGTATCGCTGAGCTTGGCTTGAATCTGTCAGCCAAATGGTAGCGATCGAGATCGACAGCAACCCGACCCAAGTTCCTGGAGCCAGACCCTCTCGGGTCAGATTCCGCATCCAACTACATCCTCAGGTCCACGTTGTGTGAGATTACCAGCTGGGTCGAGGTCCAAGAGAATCAAATCGAAACCGGCTTGAGCGAGACAATCCCGGTAATCGAAAACCGAGTTCTGGTACATCAGCGAAGGTCAACTGGCCGTCCTCGAACGCCTCTTGTTGGACCGCAGGAGTTGCTTCGTCGAAGCTCGTTCGGCAAAGATATCGACAATTGGTCGATCTTCGTCTGGCAGCACAACCGAGGACGAACGGCGATGAGATAAGTTCAGTCAGCTGGCCTGCGAAGGAGGCATCGTATCTCGGTCTCGATGATCTCCTCGACACGACTGGCGAGGTAACGCCCAGAGTCGAATCGAGCTCGCACCGATAGACCGTCGACAAAGAACACGAGCCTATGGGCCAAGTCTGCAGATGACGCTATCAATCCGGCCGCGAGCCTCGCGCCTAACACCCGTTTGCCAACCTCGCAGACCACCCGGAATTGCAGCTACAATCCCAACATGACTGAGTCCACAACTACCGATCGGGTAACCGTCGGGGTCCGAGAGTTAAAGAACCAACTGTCGGCCTACCTCGAGCGAGTCAAGGCCGGCGAAGAAATCACTGTAACTCAACATGGACGACCAATTGCCAGACTCACCACCATCGGCACCGACGACGATAAATACCAAACGCTCATCGACGCTGGCGTCATCGTGGCTGCGCAACGCACCAGGCGCCGACTTCCGACCCGACGAGTAAAGCTCGCTCCGGGTGAACCTCTCGAGGTACTCGTCGCCAAGCAACGCCGTTGATCGCCTACATCGACACCTCAGTTCTCCTCAAACTTCTACTCGACGACGAAGATGGCACTGACGCTGCGCAACAACTGTGGCTCGATTCCCGGCACCTAGTCTGCGCAGAAATCGGGTACGTCGAGGCTCGGGCTGCTCTTGCCGCTGCTCGCCGAGCCAATCGCTTGAGCGCCGGGGGACTCAAAATCGCAAATGCCGAGTTGGAAGAACTGTGGGCCCAGATCGACTACGTTCCGATCACCACGTCCCTCATCGTCGCGGCAGGTGCCGTCGCCGAAACCGAGGGTCTCCGGGGCTACGACGCAGTCCATCTCGCGGCTGCGCTCAAGGCCGACTCAACAGTCATGGCAAGCGCCGACAAGGGTCTTCTTATCGCAGCCGATCGTAATGGCCTCGATACCTCGAATCCGTTGGGGCCTTGAGAACGCGAAAGCAGCTTGTTACCGCCGCAGAGGCCCCAAGAGCGCGAGCAGTGCGCCTTGATGGAGGACCCAGGAAGATCAGCCCATAGATGACGACCGAGTATGACAATCAACCGAGCCGTGGAGCGGCGTGGCCATCAACTCGCCGACCGCGACGCTTCGTGAGATGAGAAGTCGCACCCGCCGTCTGGTTGCTGAGCTCGAGCCCATCGATGAGCGCGAGAGGACCGACCGGATAGACATTCTGGACTGGATAGATTCTGGGGCGCCGCTACACCGGACCGCCAAACCCGCTACTCCCCCGAAGCACCTGGTTTCGTATTGCGTGCTAGTCGATTCTGAGAGTGATTCCGCGCTGTTGGTCGATCATCTTGATGCCGGACTCTGGTTGCCAACGGGTGGCCATGTCGATCCTGGCGAGGACGCCCCCGACGCGGCGTCGCGGGAGATCAGAGGGGAACTGGCCATTACGCCACCATTCCACCCTGCGATCGGGCCGGTTCCCCTGATGGTGGCCGTCACAGAAACCCAGGGACGCTCGCTCAGTCACACCGATGTGAGTCTGTGGTTTGTCTTTACCGGATCGGTCGAGATGTACCTGCACCCTGACCCAGGCGAGTTCGCCGCAACGAATTGGTTCCGACTCGAAGATATCCGACACGGCCCCGACACTCGATTCGAACCGAATCTGCCACGCTTCGTCGACAAATTGGCAAGGATCTAGACCCCTCCCAGGTCCCATATCTCTGCCTGGTCAGACGACAAGCGGATTGGCAACGTGCATTCCCCGGCGCGCCGCAGCATCGCACGACGCTGAGTCACTACTGGTGAACACCGATGCACCGATGCGGAGCGCCGCGGCTAGATGGACTGCGTCGTAGCCGCGCAACGCCTCGGTCTCGACAAGGTCGCTAGCTTCGGCAATCAGCTCAGCGCCTACCTCGACCAAGAATAGATCGCCAACGACGGCGACAAGGCTCACCGACGCTACCGAGTCGCTGCCTTGCCATATCAGCGCAGCTCGGTCGAAGCCCTCTTCGTCGATGATCAGCTTCAGCAACGTCGACGTGCCGACGTATGTGATCATCGACGTTGTTCAGAAACAAGATCACTCACCGTCCCTTTGGTTTTGATTCTCGCTCCGAGCCGATGCCGGTTACCGCTCGCGGGCATCGAGCTGAGCAACGAACACGGTCAGGTATGAACAACGAACGCCTGGCGCCTGTCGCGGCCGAACCTGTAGATCGAGTAGTCGCGATCAAATGCGATTGCCTGATGGACTCCTATCCGCAACATGACCGACCAGCTTGTTCTGGCAACGATCGAGAACTGTTGGTCTGGGTAAGCGTCTCTGATCGACGCAGCCTGCTCGAGGTCGGCGAGGGTTGCACACTCGACCCTCGCTATACCGTTTCGGATCGAGTTGACGAGGTTCTCAGCGACGTCGGTGCCCAACCGGCTTGATGCAAGGTGCCAAGTCTCGATCAGAACATGGTCGCTCGTCACCAACTGACCCTCGAACTCACGGAGCCGTAGTGTGGCTCGATCATGGCTCCGATCTGCTCGGTCGGCAGCCGCGTACCACGCCGAAGTGTCTACAAAGGTTGTCACTGCTGGTGATGGGAAGAAATGGCCGCCTCGACTGCACTTGGCTCGTTTGCGATATCGCTACCGCCGGAGCTACCCATGCCAAAGATCTGTGACACGTCGGCACCTAGAGACTTGTCGACAAGATCTCGATCGACCAGCCTTCGGATGTACTCGGCCATAGAGATACCCAACTCGGCGGCTTTCAGCTTGACCAGAGCATGTTGTTCTTGTTCCAGCGAGATCTGAGTGCGCATGACGCTACATCAGAACATCACGTCGATTGCTGCCTCCACAGCACATCAAATTGGCACCGCCCGGTACAGTCTCATCGCTACGATTCGATGATGGCTACGGTTCAACAATGACAGCAGAACAACGATGACCACCGCCAGTGATGCGCCGCTAATTTTGGCGCGCCAACTGCGCAAGAGTTTCGACGATTTCGAGGCCGTTAAGGGCATCGACTTCGAAGTACGGAAGGGCGAGTCGTTCGGCTTTCTTGGCCCCAACGGTGCAGGTAAGTCTTCGACGATGCGCATGATCGGAGCAGTTTCGCCCATCTCTGGCGGCGAGCTGAGCCTGTTCGGGCTTGACCCCGAAGTCGACGGCAAACAGATCCGGGCTCGCCTCGGCGTAGTACCCCAAGACAACCAACTCGACGAACTACTGAGCGTCCAAGACAACCTCATCATCTACGGCCGCTACTTCGATATCCCTTACAAGATCGCTCGCGAACGTTCGCTTGAACTGCTCGACTTCGTTCAGCTCAAGGACCGCGCCAGGAGCAAGATCGAACCGCTCTCTGGTGGCATGAAACGCCGGGTAACCATCGCTCGATCGCTCATCAACAACCCCGAGATGTTGCTGCTGGACGAACCAACAACCGGGCTCGACCCCCAGGCCCGCCATGTCTTGTGGGACCGCCTGTACCGACTAAAACAAGACGGCGTCACCCTGGTTCTCACCACGCATTACATGGATGAAGCCGAGCAGCTGTGCGACCGGCTGGTCATCATGGATCAGGGCACAATCGTCGCCGAAGGCGCGCCGGCAGACCTCATCCGCACTCACTCACCACGTGAGGTTCTCGAGCTTCGTTACCCGGCCGGCACCAACGCCGATCGAACTCAAGAAGTCGACGGGATCGGCGCGAGACAAGAGATACTCCCCGATCGAATATTGATCTATGCCGATGACGGCGAAGCCGCACTATCGGAGGTCCACCGTCGTGGATCTCAGCCCGAATCTGCTCTGGTTCGCCGAAGCTCACTCGAAGATGTGTTCCTTCGCCTGACCGGCCGCACTCTGGTCGACTGAGTTTCCGATGATCGCTTCTCGTACCGGACCGATACGGGTCCTCGAATACCAGTTCATGGTGTACCTACGGGTCTGGAAATCGAACGTCGCCGGTTCGGTGCTCCGACCCCTGCTGTATGTGCTCGGGATGGGTCTTGGCGTCGGGTCGTTGGTTGATGATGGCCCCCGAGGCGGCCAACTTTTGGCCGACCTCACCTACTTCCAGTTCTTCGCCCCTGCGATCATCGCCACGACGGCCATGCAGATCCTCACGAACGATTCCTTGTGGCCCATACGCGGTGGTTTCGTCTGGCACGGCACGTTTCACTCTCAAACGACCGCTCCGATCACTCCTGGCGAAGTCGTTAGTGGCCTGCTCATGTGGCATCTGGCAAAAGGGTTGTTGTCTGCCGGTGGAGTTGCCTTGGTACTCGTGTTCTTTGACTCGACCCGCGGCTGGGGATTGTTGCCAGCCATTGGTTTCGGCGCTCTCGCCGGGGTGGCCTACTCGGCCCCACTGGTGGCGTGGTCGGCCTCTCGCAAGAACGACCTCGCCTATCCGAACGTTCTGCGATTTGTGATCGTGCCGATGTTCTTGTTCAGCGGGGCGTTCTATCCGATCACTGAGCTACCGGGCTGGCTCCAGTTCATCGCCAGGCTCACCCCAATATGGCACGGCGTCGAGCTCTGCCGAGGGGCACTCCACGACACCCTCACCGTTTCGTCAACTAGCGCGCATGTCGGGTTCCTGCTTGTTTGGGTGACGGTCGGCTGGTTCGCGGCCCAGCGCGTGTTCACTAAGAAGCTGAGCCTCTGACATGTGGTCCCGCTTCTTGCCCATGACCTCCGCGCTCATCCCGTTGTCACTTCGCCAAGCCCGACGACCCCAACGGGTGCTGGAGCGCCATTGGTTCGTAGGCAAGGGCGGATTCATCTGGGTCCTGGCCGGCGGATTCTTCGAGCCATTCTTCTTCCTAATCTCCACCCAACTCGGGTTCGGCTCCCTGATCGCCGACATCGACGTGGGGGGCCGAACGGTTCCCTACGCCGAGTTCGTAGCACCGGCGTTGTTGGCCGCATCTGCAATGAACGGTGCCATGTACGAAACCATGAACGTCTTCTTTCGTATGTCGTTCGACAAGATCTACGTCTCGATGCTGTCGACGCCGATGACCACTGGCGACGTCGTCATCGGCGACACATTGTGGGCCACCATTCGCGGTGGGTTGTACGCGTTCGGTTTCATTGGAGTGATGGCCGCCATGGGCATGACATCGTCGTGGTGGGGCCTGCTCATGTTCCCAGTCACGCTGCTGATAGCGCTGGCTTTCGGTGCGATCGGCATGGTTGTCGCCACGTTTATCCGCTCGGTCGAGGATTTCGAGTACATACCGACGGCGATGCTGCCGCTGTTTCTGTTCTCGGCGACGTTCTTTCCCGCTTCGTCCTACGGAGACTTCAGGTGGGTCCTGAATTTGAGCCCGCTCTACCACGGCGTTGCGCTATTGCGCGGTCTGAACTTGGGTCAACTGTCGTGGGCGATGCTCGGACACACCGCGGTTCTTGTGGCCATCGCCGCGGTCGGCACCGTCATCGCATCCCGACGCATCGAACGAGCCTTGGTCAGCTGATCCAGTGCGAGCTACCGACTGCACTGGGTGATGAGTGGTCTCTCACTCAACGGTTCGAAGGCACGCTCGCACGCGTTTCAGTTGGGTCCAGCTCCGTAGCCTTGTCTGGTCCAAATAGATAGTCGTGGTTGGTCCAAATAGATAGTCGTGGTTGGTCCAAATAGATAGCTGTTCTCGTAAATGGACCCCGAGCTACGGGCAAGACGACGACGGCTCAGCGATACGCCAAGAGCGAGGTCCGCCTAGATTGTTTGTTACCGAGTCGATACCTGCTTGGACGAGCAACCGGCTAGATCGGCTTGTCAAGACCCCAAAACGCTATGTTGTCGATGGCGCCCTCATGGCC
>JAADHX010000040.1:5755-8082 GCA_013151655.1 Actinomycetota bacterium | reverse complement strand
AGGTAGCGAGGGCTCCGATGCGCCACTGGTCGCCGTTGTTGCTGATGGCCCGAAGTTCGTCCACAGCGCTGATGTCGACGATGTCGCTGCTAGTCGCACTTGGGCCAAGTGACGGGTAGTAGTCGGTGGCCCCGGCCACGACGGTCGACCTACCACCGGCGAGACCAGCCAGCGCAGATTCGACAGTTGTCGGCAACAAATAGCCCATTCGCGAGATCCGTGACCGCTCGTGTGGGTGTGGTGGGAAACACTACCCGATCACTAGTACACAAGTGATCGGGCTCGAAGGAGCAGGTGTTCGTAGTGGCCTCGCCGCAGGTTCCGGCCCGGCTCGTCAACGCAACAGTGCCATCCTGTGACCTGCGGCGAGGGCGGGCGGGTCGCGCTCAGGCCCTCAGCGTCGTCACCGCGTGAGCAGCAGATCGGCGATCTCTTGCATCGCCGCTTGAACGTCGGGAACGCTAACGCTGTCTGGCACGTCGAACGTAAAAACCCGTCCGCTGTCACCGCGTACGACGACGCTATCCCCGTCTACGAAGCCGCGCCCGTCTTCCAACAGAACGCCGCCGAAACTGGCCCTGTCGTCGTCTGCGAAGTTGGCAAGGTTGACCTCGATTGCCTCGTCGGCTTCCGATCCATCGAAGACGTTTATGCTTCCAACCGCATCGCTCGCGAAGATAATCGTGCAAAACTTGCGCCCTCCGTTGATCTCGACTGTTGTGCCGAACACCGAGTCGATTTCATCAGGAGTCAGGACTGCATCGCAACCGTCGCCTTGTCCGTCTGCGTCGTCAGCACCTTCGTCGGTGGTGGTCTCCAGTGGAGTGACGGCTGGAGTCGCCGCGAGGGTATCGACGGTAGGGTCTGGGCTGTCTTCGGCCGGTGGTGGATCGGTTGGTGACGTCGAATCTTCGCTCGCGCCGCCGCACGCAGCGAGGGCGAGCGAGGCTGCGAGTACCAAGGGCAGAGCGGTCGTGCGGTTCATCATGGCGAAAGCCTACTTCCAACATTTGTTCGTACGCAGCGCTGGAGGATCGGTAAGCGGCACCGGATGCGCTCGTGTGTGTCCGTCGTTGATCATGGATCGGTTGATCTGGCGGCGAAGGACAGTGAGTTGATGTCGAAGCACGATGGTCTCGAGGTCCCTGGAACGGCCAGAGCGGGCCGTCAGACGGGCGAGCATGGCGATGAGGCGGTACAGAATGCGGACAGCGCGCCGCGCGTGCCGCAGCTGGTCAGAGATCGGGACGATGCTGGGCGTTTCCAAGCAAGCGGCGCAACGGAAGTACGGTCCTAAGATCGCCGCATTGGTGGTTCAATCCCGCAACAGCTACTCGATGCCAGAGAAGATGTTCTCGCTCAGATCCCTTCTTAGACCTAGCCCCAGCGCCTGGCGATGATGTGGTTGCGTTCGGTTTCGTCGGTGATGGCTTCGGTGCCTACCGGAGTGCGCCACCAGAAGGTTTGTTTGTCGCCCTTGGTGTCGAACACCGGATGATCTGATGGTTCGATCGAGATGCGGCAGATGTCTTGGTCATCCACCACGTGGTACTCCCAGTCGACCAAGGCTGCCGCCGAACGGCCGAGTCTGTCCAACAGGTTGTTCAGGTGCTGGCCCCACAGATCGCGGTCGCCCCGTTCGCCCCGCTTTGAGAAGGTGGCGTAGTCGGCTTCGAGGCCGTAGCTGTCCGAAAGACCGAGTCTAGATCGATCGACAAACCCCTGCGGCCTTGATCGATGCGTCGGTAGATGCACCGGCGGTTGCGTCGATTGCACTTTGAGTGGTCGTCAAGCTCGCGTAACTCGGCGTTGGCGACTAACAGTGGCGAAATCGACTGAGTTTGACCGTCCCACCCCCTATGTAGAGTCGTGCTTACGCACGACCGGTGCATTCGACTTCCCCTGTTGATGAAGAGAGATCTGATCAAGTCAGAAATCACTGCTTTCAGGGGATAGCCATGCAGCAAACCAGTACACGCTCAACATCCCAGTCGCTCGACTGTGATCATCTAGCTACACGATTTGACCCGGCCGAGCTCGATGTCGAGCGTAAACGGGCCGAGTCGCTCATCTTGCTTGGTGGCCGGTTGAACGATCTCCACTGGCACCTCGTCAGTGGTTCGGTTGCGTTAGCTAACGGTCCGATCTGGATCGCTGATGGTTCGCCATCCGCTGCGCACTGGATAGCGGAGCGTCTCGACGTCTGTGCGGCCACAGCGCGTGAGTGGATTCGTGTCGGCCGCGCTCTAAGTGGTCTTGACGCAACCGCCGCTGCGTTTCAGCGAGGCGACCTGACCTTCGCCAAGGTACGGGCCATAACCCGCATC
>JAADHX010000040.1:0-5719 GCA_013151655.1 Actinomycetota bacterium | reverse complement strand
CCACACCCGCCGAACATATCGCCAAGGCTTTGGCGGCCTGGTCGATCCGCAACGAACCCTCCGATGTGGTCGAGGCCCGCCAACAGGCCTGTCGTGGGGTCCGCTGGCATAACGAACCAGACGGCATGGTCACCGCCACCATGCGGTTCACGCCTTTAGTGGCTGGAACCATCCAAGCTGCTATCGACACCCAAATGATGCGAACAACCACCACAAAGAACAGCCAAGGCGTATGGCCCACAGTCGCCAACCGTCGAGCCGACTCGATCACGCACCTTCTAACCGGTGCTCTCGGGCGTCACCCCGACTACGAGGTGCTCATACACGTGCGCGGAGATGGCAACACCCTCGACGACGGAACACCGATACCAGACGGCCCGGTAGCCAGACTGCTGCCCGAAGCGTTCATACGACTGCTAATCCACGACGCCGAAGCCCGCCCAGTGAACGCTTCATCCAAACGGCGTTCTCCAACAGACCATCAGAAACGCCTCGTCAAAGAACGCGACCAAACCTGCATCGAATGCGGACGCCACGACCTACTCGAATACGACCACCTCCCCGCCTACGAAACCAGCCGCCGAACCCAAACCGACGAACTGCAACTCCGCTGCGCCCCCTGCCACACAAGACGTCATGACCAATGAGCGCCGCTCAACGAGAACAACGTCGGTACCTGCGGACTCCGCTCATCGGCGAACCGGAGCTACAACGAAAAGCCGCTTTTCGTTGTAGCTCTTCGGTCTGGTGAATAGTTCGTTGTAGCTCTTTGGCCAGACATCAGCGCTGCTTGTGCGACCGAATCAGCGACACTACGATCCGATCGCTAGTACACAAGTGAACGAGCTCCGTTTCGCGGCAGCAGGCGAAGCTCCACCAAGGGGTCTCAAGTGACTGACGTAGTGGTCAAGGGCATCGGCTCAATCATCTCGGGAGACCTCGCCTCGCCCCTCGCCGACGGCGACACTGTCGTGGTGCGGGACGGGTTGATCTCAGCCGTTGGGTTCGAGACCGACTGCGATACATCCGGAATCGGCACAGTCATCGACGCTGGCGGGGCGACCGTCATTCCCGGCCTGCACGACAACCACATTCATCCCGTCATCGGCGACTTCACGCCACGGCAGCGCACCTTCGACTTCATTGACTCGTGTATGCACGGCGGCGTCAGCACGATGCTGTCGGCCGGCGAGCCCCATGTGCCAGGCCGCCCCACCGACCCAGCCGGGGTGAAGGCGTTGGCAATCTTGGCTCACAAGTCATTCGCCAACCTGCGACCATCAGGAGTGAAGGTCCACGCCGGCGCGGTGTTGCTGGAAGAGGGTCTGGTCGAGGCCGACTTTGACGACCTAGCCGCGGCCGGGTGCCGTCTGGTTGGCGAGATCGGCATCTCCGGATTGAAGGACCCCGTCGAAGCAGCCCAGATGACCCGCTGGGCCCAAGCCCGCGACATGCGGGTGATGGTTCACACTGGCGGCGCATCGATTCCAGGCAGCGGCGTGATCGACGCCGACTTCGTTGGCGAAGTGAAACCTGACGTTGCCGGCCACGTAAACGGAGGCCCAACCAGCCTTCCGGTTAGCGACGTGATCCGTATCTTGGACGAAACCGACGCCCACATCGAACTCGTCCACAACGGAAACATCGTGACCCTCGGTCAGATCGCCAGACTGGCCGACGAACGAGGCGAACTCGACCGTGTTGTCATCGGCACCGACTGCCCCGCCGGGTCTGGTGTTCAGCCCCTTGGCGTGCTCCGGGTGCTGTCCTATGTAGCAGCCTTTGGTGGCATCGATCCAGCCAAAGCCGTTGCGTTAGCGACCGGCAACACCGCCTCAATGCACAACCTCAACCGAGGCGTCATCAAGGTCGGGGCCGAAGGCGATCTGGCCATCGTCGACACACCGATGGGTTCCCAGGCGACCGATGCGATGGGAGCCCTTGCCATCGGCGACACCATGGCCGTCGCCGGTCTGATCATCGACGGCATCGTGCGGTTCGACAGAAGTCGCAACACCCCTCCACCCACTCGAACCATCACATTCACTGGCACATTCACTGGCTGAGCTAGCTCGGCTAAGACCGGAGTACAAATGTCAGACAGCGCGGCTCGACCCGACCGGGTACTTCAGAACTATGTGGCCGGTCAATGGATCGACATTGACTCGATCGGCGAAACAATCGTCACCAACCCCGCCACCGGAGCAGGCCTGGCTGTGCACCCGATGTCATCAGCAGCGGCCAACAACGCCGCGGTCGAAGCAGCAGCCGAGGCCTTTCCTGCCTGGCGCAAGACACCGGTGCCAACTCGAGCCGCGATGATGTTTCGATATCGGCACCTGCTCCACGAGGCCCGCGACGAGTTGGCCGACATCATCGTGGCCGAAAACGGCAAATCGACAAGCGAAGCGCTCGGTGAGCTATTGCGAGCAATTCAGTACGTCGAGAACGCAGCCACCGTGCCCGAGACCCAGAAAGGCGCGGTGACCCAGAACGTCGCTACCTCGGTCGATATCGAGTACATCCGCGACCCGTTAGGTGTGTTTGTGGTGATTGCGCCGTTCAACTTCCCGGCCATGATTCCGTTGTACTTCAGCTGGGCGGTCGCCACTGGCAACACCGTTGTGTTGAAACCAAGCGAGCTTTGCCCTCTGACCGCGATCCGAATGATCGAGTTGGCAGAGACGGCGGGGTTTCCTCCAGGGGTTGTCAACATGGTGCTTGGCGACAAGTCGACGGTCGAAAACTTGTGCGATCACGAAGCTGTGCAAGGCGTGACGTTCGTCGGGTCATCTGAGATTGCCGAGATCGTCTATCGCCGGACCACCAACAACTCGAAACGCTGCCAAGCTCAAGGTGGCGCCAACAACCATCTCGTAGTTACCGACACCGCAGTGCTCGACCGGTGCATACCCAACATTGCGTCGTCGCTGTTTGGATGCGCGTCGCAACGATGTTTCGCCGGATCGAACCTGCTGGTGTATCGATCGGTGTACGACGAAGTTGTGTCCCGGTTGGTGGTTGAGGCCAACGCCATGAAGCTCGGTCGCGGCACCGACCCCGACGTTGGTATGGGCCCGGTCATCAACGAGGCCGCGCTCGACAAGTACGTAGCTGCAATCGATGCAGCCGAAGCTGCTGGGGCGAATCTGATCCTTGATGGTCGCGGCGTCACCGTCGACGGTTGCGAAGGCGGACATTGGCTCGGCCCAACACTCATCGAAACCAACCCCACAAGCGCAGTGTGGACAACCGAACTGTTCGGCCCGGTTCGCTGCATTCACCCCATCGACAGCCTCGACGAAGCAATCGACATCATCAACGACTCGACGTATGGACACTCGGCGGTCATTTACACCGAACGAGGCGGGTTGGCTCGCCGGTTCAGCCAAGCCGTCGAGACCGGCCAGGTCGGCATCAACGTCGGCACACCGGCGCCGATCGCGTTCTACCCAGTTGGCGGACGCAAATCGTCGTTCTACGGAGCACTACGCGGCCGCGGTGTCGACGCCGTCGACTTCTACACAGACAAGAAGGTCATCGTCACAACCTGGCACGACACCGACGGCGGCGACCAAGCCGGAGTCGATCCCGCATTTGAAGGAACCGTCTAGGCGTTACCAACACCGTCGGCTAGATCAAGACCGAAGAACTCAGCAGCGTTGTCGGCCAGAAGTTTGACTCTGTCCTCAGCGGACAGGAACGGAGCTTCGTCGATGAGCTTGCCTGGCTCGATCTCGCCGAGGGGGAACGGATAGTCGGATCCAAGCATGACCCGGTCGATGCTCATAGTGGCGGTAAGTAACTGAAGCGCATCGTCACTGAACACGGCCGAATCGACCGAGAACCGGTCGGTGTAACTCGATGGCGGGTTCGGGCAGTCCGCCCGAACAATGTCGCGACGGTGCCAAGCATTGTCGACCCGGCCCAACTGGGCCGCGAAGTTGCCGCCGCCATGAGCGAAGCACAACTTGAGGTTCTTTGGCAGGCGGTCGAATGCGCCCGACAGGATCAAAGAGAGAATGGCCAGATGGGTTTCGGCGGGCATGCCAACCAGCCACTTGAGCATGTACTTAGGCATCCGTTCGCCAGCCATCATGTCCCACGGATGCACGAATACTGGTATCTCATCGTCGGCACAATGATGCAGGAACCGCACCAACTCGGGGTCGTCGAGGTTGCGGCCGCTCACATGGTTGCCGATATGAACACCCACATGACCAGTCGCTTTGGCCCGGCTGGCTTCGATGCATGCAGCATCAATATCTTGGAGCGGAACCTGACAAAGCGGGCTCAGACGGGTCGGGAAGTGGGCGCACATTTCGGCGGCTTGGTCGTTCACAAACTGGCACCACGACACGGCGTCGGCAACCTCAGCGTGGTAACCAAACAGAATCGGAGTGGCCGAAACGACTTCGACAGCCACGCCAGCCGCGTCCATTTCGGCGACACGCGCGGTCGGGTCCCACAACGGGGCAGATACTGGCCGAAACTGGTTGTCGGCCACCATTATGAATCCGGTTCCGTCGCCGTCGTCGCGCAACCATGGCGCGTCGGCGACGCCTAAACGGGCGCAGTCGGTCTGGGAGATCTTCGGGAAAAAGTGGGCATGAATGTCGACTTTCACCCGCGGACCTCGGGGCTCTGTTGACCGAGATGCACCGATCCACACCGGCTGCATGTGCGGGCCCCAACGTCGGCGTAGAAGGCCTCAAACAGCGGGGGCAGATCGTCGACGATCGAAGCCACCTGGACCTCGACCCGATGCACCAATTGGTGGCAGCTCTGGCAGAACCACTCGAACCCATCGAGCTGGCCCTCCTTGCGACCGACCTCGACAACGAGGCCGATGCTGTCGGGGTCCTTGCGCTGCGGCGAATGACGAACATGGCCAGGCAAGAAGAAGACCTCACCTTCGTTGATCGCCATATCGCGCGCAGGTTTCCCAGGCTCATCCATGATCTTGAGGTTCATCGAACCCTTGAGTTGGTAGAAGAACTCTGGGAGCGGATCGTCGTGGAAGTCGGTGCGTTCGTTGCCACCGCCGATGATCATGACGATCATGTCGTCGTCGATCCAGATCTGTTTGTTGGCAACAGGTGGACGAAGATCGTCGCGGTTGTCTTCGATCCACTGGTTGAGACTGAACGGAAGCTGCATTACCTAGTCCTCGCCTCGTTTGGCCGCGGTGGCTTTGATTTCGATCAGCAGGTGAGGGTGCGGTAGCTGATGCACAGCGATTGTCGTGCGCGCCGGAGCAGGGACTCCCTCAAAGAACGCAGCCCAAGCCGCGTTGTAGGCGCCGAAGTCGTTCATGTTCACCAGAAACACAGTGGCATCAAGAATGTCGGAACGGTTGAGGCCAACAATTGTCAGCACGCTCTCGATGTTGTCGAGCACTGCCGTTGCCTGAACCGACATGTCGAGCGACACTGTGCCGAGGTCGTCGGCGGCCGCACCAGCGATGGAGTTGTCGGGCTGGCGAGCACTCGTTCCCGAGACATACACGATCCCACCATGTTCTCGCAGATGCGGGAACGCGCCTCGGGGTTTCGAGAGTTCAGTTGCCATTCGGGCAGTCTTCCATGGACCGGTTCAAATCGTGGCGAGCTTCGTCGATACACGTACACACGATTACGCTGCCGTGGAACCTCCCCGCAATGGATGAACGCTAACCACGTCAGCAACAATCGGTTCGACTGGAACAAACCATGAGGGA
>JAADHX010000152.1 GCA_013151655.1 Actinomycetota bacterium | reverse complement strand
ACCGGTCACCGCCCAAGCGACGTTATCGTCGCGCTGCTAATCGGCCAATCCGCGACCGCGTTGGCCGCCGGGCAAGCAGTCTCTCGTTTGGGCATCCTGAGCGCGTCTGCATGGGTTCTGAGCGCAGTTCTGGCAACTTCTTTTGGATGGGCAACGGACAGCGCCTCTATGCAGGTCGGTTCTGCTGCTCTTAGCCTCGCCGTTGTTCTGATAGCGGCTATTGGCGCCGCCGAAACACTCGGCAGGTCCAACGCTCGCGCTAGCAGGTCCAACGGGCGCGACCGCCAGGCTGAAGCCGTGCTTCGGGGCGCGACTAATCGTCAGAGCTCGATGCCGAAGAACTCCTTGTAGAGGCCGTTGTACTCAGCGTCGTCGAGGTCGCCACCCATACGGATCCATTCCTCGGTAGGCACGTGGCCCTGCGACGCGAAGATTCCAATGGCGTCTTCGCCTACAGGCCAGCGCAACTTGTAGTCGTCGGTTGTAGCCGCTTCGAGAATGGTCGCAGCCACGATGTCTGGCGAAACAGCACGGCGGAATCCCGCCGCGAACCCCTTGCCGTTCCGGCGCATAAGCGGTTGGTATGGGGAGTCTCTTTCGTACCGGGTGGCCTCGGCTGAGTTCTCAAAGATGTTGGTAAGAATGACGCCTGGTTCGATGTTCACGACCCGAATACCAAATCGCTCCACCTCGTGGGCAAGGGCCTCACCAACACATTCGAGGGCCCACTTCGAGGCCGAGTATGCAGCCTGATTGGGCACGGCTTGGATGCCAGCTATCGACGTGATGTTCGCGATGCAGCCGGTCTGGCGCTCTCGCATCGAGGGCAATACCTCTTTGATGCAGCGAACTGCACCAAAGTAGTTCGTGTCGAACATGGCCCGGTGTTCATCTTCTGGAGTTAGCTCCAACGGCGATGCTCCACCGATGCCGGCATTGTTGACCAACAGATCGACCGGACCGATCGAATCGAAAGCCGCGGCCGTGGACTCTGCATCGGTCACGTCGAAGTTCACAACCGTGACATCGAGGCTGTCTAGCGCCGCGGCGTCCTGCAACGGTGCGGCCTTTGCCATGTTGCGCATGCCGGCAAACACCGAGTACCCATTGCGGGCTAGGTGAAGACTGGTGGCGAATCCGATCCCCGTACTGGTTCCGGTTACGACAGCGATTGACATTTGGGCTCCTTGGCTGAACACCACGAAGTTAGCCCAACGAGATCAGCGGAATGATGCGTTCTCCTAGAGCTAATGCGGCCGCCGCTACAACGGCGGCGATACCTGCTGCGATCATGACGTACTCGGCTGAAACCGATCCTTGTTCCCCCATACGCAACGTCATCGACCACCTCGAAGTGGACCTTGAGCCCATTTGGCCGGTCCGGCCAAGTACCAGTCTTTGAGCACGCAACGGCGCAGCGTTCTAGTCTCAATGCGAATCGACCCATCTGGGAGAAACCAATGCACGTGATGATCGCCACCGACGGCACCCTCGACACCACCAAGGCCAGCGATTTCGTGGCTCGGCTTTTTACCGACGGCGATACCGTCACGGTTTACACCGTTGTCGAGATTCCTCGCGGCATGCTCGACGAGATGCGGGCCGCCGCTCTCGACCCAGCCGACGACAAAGCTCGCGAGGTTGGGCTCGAGTTCCGCAAGACCCAAGCTGAGTCGGTTGCTCCGAAGCACTGGGCCGGCGACGATGCCGTGGTTAACCGTTACGTTAAGGCCAGGGTCACCGCCAGGACCGACGATCTTGTCGCGGCCCTAGCAGCTAATGGTGTCGACGCCGAAGTCGTGGGCGAAGAAGGCGAGAACGCGGCCAAGTCTGTCCTGACGGCGGCCAAGGATCGCAACATCGACGTTTTGTGCATTGGCACCCATGGCCACGGCCGCTTCGAGGGTCTGCTCGGCTCGTTATCCACCAAGCTTGCCCGTCTGGCGCCTTGCAGCGTCGTACTCATTCGCTGAGACACTCTCATAGCTAAGAGGCTCAGGAGAAACATGGCCCACCCAGGCATCTACGCGGCAACCAGACCCGACCATCTCGCAGTTGTCATGGCCAGGTCTGGCGAGGTTCTTACCTACCGCGAACTCGACGAGCGCGCTAACCAGTTGGCGCATCTGTTCAGGGCTCAAGGATTGCTCAGCGGCGATCACATCGCTCTTTTCATGGAGAACCAGATTCGCTTCATGGAGGTCATCTGGGCCGCCCTTCGAAGTGGCATTTATGTCACGGCCATCAACAGTTTCTTGAGCGCACCCGAGGTCGCGTACATCATCGATGACTGCGATGCGAGCCTCGTCATCAGCTCCTCAGCGAAGTCGTCAGTAGTCTCCGAGATCGACAGATCCGAGACACCAAGGGTCGAACGTTGGCTAATGACCGACACCGCGGTTCCCGGGTGGGAGTCCTATGAGGACGTGATCGCTGCCTTCGACATCTCACCGATTCCGGATGGGTCCCAAGGCGCATTTATGTTGTATTCGTCGGGAACGACGGGACGGCCCAAAGGCATCAAACGTCCGCTTCCAGAGCATCCTCTCGACGAACTCGAAGCCAGGACGGCTGCGTTTCTCGTTCCGCTCTATGAGTACGGCTCCGACATGGTGTATCTGTCACCGGCACCGATGTATCACGCCGCGCCGATGGCCTTTTCTCTACCTGTGCACCGCATGGGCGGCACGCTCGTCATCATGGAGAAGTTCGACCCGATCCTGTTCCTGGCCGACATCGAGACGCACCGTGCCACTCACACTCAGGTTGTGCCGACAATGTTTGTGCGAATGCTCAAGCTGGCAGAAAACGAACGCCTGCAACACGATCTGTCGAGCCTGCAAGTCGCGATTCATGCAGCCGCTCCGTGCCCCGTCGACGTCAAACACAAGATGATCGACTGGTGGGGGCCCATCCTGCTTGAGTACTACGCGGGCACCGAAGGCATCGGCTCAACCTTCGTCAATAGCTCCGAGTGGCTCAAGCGGCCAGGCACGGTGGGCAAACTTCGAGTCGGCACCATCCACATCTGCGACGCCGATGGCAACGATCTGCCGGCTGGCGAGCAAGGCGGCATCTACTTCTCTGGTGCGGGGGCGGCCTATGAGTATCACAAGGCCCCCGACAAGACGGCCGAGGCCCAGCTTCCAGGCGGGCGGTCGACTCTCGGCGACATTGGTTACGTCGACGACGACGGCTGGCTGTTCTTAACCGATCGCAAAGCCCACATGATCATTAGCGGCGGGGTCAACATTTACCGAAGACTGCCTGGTTGGTCACCCGGCCGTGGCCGACGTTGCTGTGTTCGGCGTGCCCAACCCCGATATGGGCGAAGAGGTGAAAGCGGTCGTACAACTGGTGGACGGAACCGAAGCTTCGGACCAACTGGCGACCGACCTCATCGCCTATGCGCGGCAACACATTGCCCACTTCAAGTGCCCTCGCTCGGTCGACTTCGAAGACGAACTGCCGCGGCTGCCGACAGGCAAGCTGTACAAGCGCATCCTGCGCGATCGTTACTGGGGCAAAACCGACAGCACTATTGTCTGACCAACATCGGTAGTTACGTCAGCGCTACGCCCGCATCGGTGAGCGCTTTGTCGAAGGCATCGGTTGCGAGCAGTTGTTCGGCCGCCAAAAGATCTGGCGATAGGTAGCGGTCGGGTCCGGGGCCCTCGACCTTGGTTCGCAGTAACTCAATGGCGGCTGCGGTACCGATAGCTGGTTGAAGAGGTGACCGGAGGTCGACGGCCCTCGAAGCAACGACATATTCCACAGCAAGGATCCGGCGAACGTTGTCGATTAGGCGGCGGAGTTTGCGCGTTGCTCCCCACGCCATCGAGACATATGATCCTCTTGCATACCCGATGTTGGTAACGAATCGACCGAGGCGGGAACGGCTAGGCGCTTGTTTTCGCTCGCCATCGAGGCCGCTGTGTAGTGACCAATCATGAGGCCGCTGTCGACGCCCACTTCGTGAGCCAAGAACGGCGTGAGGCCGTGGCTTCTGGTCTTGTCGAGGAGGCGGTCCATGCGACGCTCGGAGATGGCCCCGATTTCGGCCAAAGCAATAGCAAGGAAGTCGGCGGCGAAACCGAGCGGGGCTCCGTGGAAGTTGCCGCATGACTCGACCCTGCCATCGGCGAGGACCATGGGGTTGTCGATGGCGGCCGCCAACTCGTTGTTGGCAACACCGCGGGCGTGGTCGACAGTGTCGCGAACCGCACCATGAACCGACGGCGTGCATCGAATGGAGTACGCGTCCTGGACCCTTGTGTCGTCGCTGAAATGGCTGGCGACGATCGGAGAGTCGGCCAGCATGGCCCGTAGGTTTGCGGCACTAGAAGCTTGACCCCGATGAGGGCGCAACTGTTGAAGATCGTCGGCGAATGGTCTGTCGGTGGCCAGCATGCCTTCGACTGTTAAGGCGGCGATGGCGTCGGCTTGTGTTAACAGTCGGTCGGCGTCGTGGATGGCCATGCACAACATGCCAAGGATTCCGTCGGTGCCGTTGGTGACCGACAGCCCTTCCTTTTCGGCCAACACGACTGGTTCAAGGCCGCATTCGGCCAGAGCATCAGCTGCCGGACGCTGACGGCCCCGATGAACCACTTCTCCTTCGCCCATGATGGCTAGTGCGCCGTGAGCCAACGGGGCTAGGTCACCACTGGCGCCTAGTGACCCGTATTCGGGCACGATGGGCGAGATCTGCTCGTTCAGAAGGTCGACCATGGCTTCGGCCACGAGTGGCCTGGCTCCACTGGCACCGATGGCGAGGGTGCGAGCTCGGAGAAACACCATGGCCCTCACAACCTCGTCTTCCACTGGTTGTCCCATCCCGGCCGCGTGTGACCGAACGAGCGCAGCCTGAAGTGCCCGGCGTCGTTCGGGAGGAATCGAGACGGTAGCGAGCGCACCGAACCCGGTAGAAATGCCGTACTTGGCTTCGCCCTCAGCTAGGCGTTCGACAATGGCCCGAGACACCTTCATTCGGTCGATCGCAGCTTGGGTAATCTCGACCGCTTCACCTTGGCGAGCAACCGCGATTACGTCGCCAATGGTTACTCCTTGGCCGTCCAAATTGATCGTCACGACGCCATCTCCTGGTTGTTGATTCCTAGGTCTCGGCACAGACTGTCGACGGTGTGACGCAGCGCATGGCCGACCGTTCTGGCTTCGTTGCGTTTAAGCCGATGATGGGGGCCAACCACCGAGACCGCTATGCCCATTCCATCGGCGCTTGGCAGTGCCAGTGATACCGCGGTGATGTCGGATTCGACCGCGCCGCTGCGAACCACAACCTGGCCCGGTGACGCAATCGCCGCACCAACAGCGGTTCCGTCGAGGCGTACGTTCTGCCCAATCCAGCCGACATGACGGATCGCTCGATTGCTCTCGGCCGATGCAATGTAGGTGGCAACCATGCCGTCGCTAACCGCCAGATAAGTCGACTCGCCTGTTGTGGTGGCCAACGCGTCGAGGTGAGGTTGAGCGATGGGCACCAGATTCGCCAGCGGGCCGCTGTCGTGGAGCGATGCGGCGATACGCAGCACCGTTGGACCAGCTGTGTAGATGCCTTCGTTGTTTCGCACGAGGTACCCCCTTGCGACCAGAGCTCGCAGATGACGCAGAGCCGTGGTTGGGGTCAACCGGGTGGCATCGGCGGCCGCGGTCAGAGTGCAAGACCGTTGGGCCAATACGGCTTCGAGGATGTCGAGAACACGACCGACAGAACGAGGTACGTCTGGCTCTTCGCTTGTCATGGTGCATCTCCGATCGCCGCATCGTGTTGGCCAGTTGGGTCCGCCAATCGCGTCCCTCGGTGGCGTCCGTGCCAATGTCATTGGGTGACATCGCACCGCACTGTTTGACAACATAGAGACGCAACGCTCAGAATGCAACCAGTTCACTCAACGGCTCAGGTAGTGACAATCAGCAACGGAGACACAATATGGATGCTGCGACAACTGGTGCATCAATTGGCACGCCAACGAAGAACATCAGGGCCCGTCGGGGCACCGACCTCATCTGCCAAGACTGGCCTCAAGAGGCCGCGTATCGAATGCTTCAGAACAACCTCGACCCTGAGGTCGCCGAGAACCCAGACGAACTCGTGGTCTATGGCGGTACTGGTCGAGCGGCTCGGTCATGGGGCGCTTACCGCGCCATACTTGGCACTCTCGAAACGCTGCGTCGCGACGAAACAATGCTGGTGCAATCGGGCAAACCAGTTGGGGTGTTGCGGACCCATGAGTGGGCACCTCGGGTGTTGATCGCCAACTCGAACCTGGTGCCAGATTGGGCCAACTGGGACGAGTTCCGGCGCTTGGAGCATCAAGGTCTGACCATGTACGGCCAGATGACCGCTGGTTCATGGATCTACATTGGCACCCAAGGAATCTTGCAAGGCACGTATGAGTGTTTTGCCGAAATCGCCCGCAAACGCTTCGGTGGCACCTTGTCGGGAACGCTTACGATTACCGCTGGCGCGGGTGGGATGGGCGGCGCCCAACCGTTGGCCATCACCATGAACGACGGCGTTTGTCTAATCATCGACGTCGACCAACACATGCTGCAACGCCGTGTCGATCATCGCTACCTCGACGAGATCGCAACCGACTACGCCGCGGCCATCAAACGAGTCAGCGACGCCAAAGCCGCTGGAATCGCGTTGTCGGTTGGGCTCCTTGGCAACGCGGCCGATCTACTCCCCCGCCTGTTGGCCGATGGCATCGAAGCCGACATCGTGACCGACCAAACCAGCGCTCACGATCCGCTTTCATATGTTCCGAACGATCTTTCGGCCGAAGCCGCCGCCGAACTGCGGACCAATCAGCCAGCCGAGTTCACCCGCCGTGCCCAGGCGGCGATGGCTACGCACTGCCAGGCGATGGTCGGGTTCATGGATGCCGGGGCCGAAGTGTTCGACTACGGCAACAGCTTGCGGGCCGAGGCCAAACTTGGCGGGTTCGAACGAGCCTTCGACTATCCAGGGTTCTTGCCGGCGTACGTCCGACCACTTTTCTGTGAGGGGTTAGGCCCGTTCCGATGGGTTGCCCTATCTGGCGACCCGGCCGACATTGCTGCCACCGACAAGGCTGTTCTGGAGGAGTTTCCAGACAACGAAGGGCTGGCCAAGTGGATTCGGCTAGCTGGCGAACGGGTTGCCTTCCAGGGGCTACCGGCTCGCATCTGCTGGCTCGGCTACGGCGAACGACACCGACTTGGTCTGCGGTTCAACGAGATGGTTCGCAGCGGCGAACTAAAGGCACCGGTCGTGATTGGTCGCGACCATCTCGACTCTGGGTCGGTTGCTTCGCCTTACCGCGAGACCGAGGCCATGATCGACGGTTCGGATGCGATAGCCGACTGGCCGTTGCTGAACGGACTAGTCAATACGTGTTCGGGGGCCACCTGGGTGAGCATTCATCACGGCGGTGGTGTTGGCATCGGGCGATCGATCCACGCCGGACAAGTCAGCGTGGCCGATGGCACCGATTTGGCCGCCGAGAAGCTCGAACGGGTGCTGACCAACGATCCGGCGATGGGCGTTATCCGCCACGTCGATGCCGGCTACGAACGGGCAATCGAAGTCGCCGACGAACGGGGCGTGCGCGTTCCAATGAACGAAGGCTGACCGGGTCGTGACGGTTCGAGAGATTCTCAATATCGGCAACCCGGAACTGCGCGTGCCAGCAGCAGAGGTGTCCGCGGGCGAGATTAGCGGCGACCGCGTTCAGTCGCTCATCGCCGACCTGGTCGACACCATGCGCGATGCCAACGGTGCTGGCATTGCGGCGTCGCAGATCGGTGTGCGGTTGCAGGTGGTGGTTATGGAAGTGGGCTCCAACCCTCGATATCCGTACAAGCCACCCATCCCTCTGACCGTCGCCATCAACCCGTCGATCGAGTTCCTGGACGACGAGATGGTGATGATCAATGAGGGCTGCCTGTCGGTTCCGTTACGGGGCGAGGTGCCCAGGCACGTTTCGATCAGGGTTCGTTACTTCGACCAGCACGGCGCCCAACACGACGAAATCAAACGAGGACTAACCGCTGGCACTTGGCAACACGAGGTGGATCACCTGAACGGAATCTTGTTCATCGATCGTGTTGAGGATCCCACTACCTTGGCGACCTGGGACGATTTTGCCACGCACCACCGCGACGCCTTCATCGAGCGGATCACCAAGTTTGTCGAACGGGTGGGCTCGTGAGTTCGGACTCGACGACCTATAGCTGTGAGTACGCAGTCGTTGGCGGTGTCGTCGAATCCGATGTCACCATCGCGGTTGTCGATGGTGTCTTCGCGAGTGTCGAAGTCGGCGCGGACCAAGCCGGGCGGTCGGCTGGATCGGCCGGAGCGGCTTCGGTCGGAGTGGTTCGCCTGAAGGGCCTGACGATTCCGGGCCTGGCCAACGCTCATAGTCACGCATTTCATCGCGCCCTACGGTCGCGCGTTCAAGCGCACCGCCAGGGGTGGGAAGCAATCGACCAAGCGAACCGACAGGGGCGGGAAGCAATTGACCAAGCGCACCGCCAGGGGCGGGAAGCAATCGACCCAGCCGGTCAGGGGTCGTTCTGGACGTGGCGCGATCTCATGTATCGGGCTGCGGCACGGTTGAACCCCGACAACTACCACCAGTTGGCGAGGGCCACCTTTGCCGAGATGGCAATGGCTGGTGTTACTGCGGTTGGCGAGTTTCACTACGTTCATCATCGGGCCGACGGCAAGCCATACGCTGAGCCAAACGCGATGGGCGAAGCTGTGTTCAGTGCCGCCACCGAAGCTGGCATTCGGATCACGCTGCTCGACACGTTGTACCTCCATGGCGGGTTGAGCTCCGCTGGCGAGGGTGGCGAATCGCCGCTCGGCTTGCAGCCCCATCAGCTGCGGTTCGGCGACCAGACTGTCGACGGTTGGATCGATCGTGTCGAAGGTCTGGCGCCAGGTGATGGACAACTGGTCGGCGCGTCCATCCATTCGGTAAGGGCCGTCGACCCCGCAAGCGTCAGGAAGATAGCCGAGTGGGCTTCGGCTCACCGTGCGCCTCTTCACTGTCATGTGTCTGAACAGCGAGCCGAAAATGAGCAGTGCCTGTCGGCTTACGGGGTGACACCGATGCAGTTGCTGGCCGATGCCGGAGCGATGGGTGATCGATTCACTGCTGTTCATGCGACACACCTGACCAGCGCCGACGTTGGGCTCTTGGCCACCTCTGGGTCGACGGTGTGTATGTGTCCGACGACCGAACGCGACCTCGGCGATGGCATCGGGCCCACTAGTGAGTTCGCCGCGTCTGGAATCCCGATGGCGGTCGGGAGCGACTCGAACGCGGTCATCGATATGTTCGAAGAGTCACGGGCACTCGAACTCAACGAGCGGCTGCGCTCTGAGACTCGCGGCATTCATTCGGCTGGTGCGTTGCTAGAGATGGCCACGGTGAACGGTCACCGAAGCCTCGGCTGGACGGCACCAGAAACGGTCGCTGCGGGGAGCATTACGCCAGCGGCTCGGGCCGATCTGGTGACCATCAATCTCGGTTCGGTTCGCACTGCTGGCGCGTGTGCAGATTCAC
>JAADHX010000341.1 GCA_013151655.1 Actinomycetota bacterium | reverse complement strand
GATCGTGGCTCGGATGTTGCGTGATGCCGGCATGGAGGTCATCTATCTCGGGATTCGCCAGACCACTGACAGCATCGTGGCCGCGGCCGAACAAGAAGATGCTGATGCCATTGGTCTGTCGATGCACAATGCTGGGCACCTGACCTTGGCTCCCGCTATGGTCCGCGCCGTCAACGATGCCCAACTCGATATCCCAGTGGTGATTGGTGGGATCGTCCCGGGAGACGATGTCGCTGAGTTGATCGACGCTGGTGTTGCTGCTGTTCTCGGCCCTGGCGCCTCGGCCGCAGAGGTGGTGGCGCAGATGCGAACCGTCATCGCGAAGTGGCATGATCCCAAAACCTGATGGCGCTCGATGAGGGCGGTTTGGGCCGCGACCTAGGTGCATCGATTCGCTCTGCTTCGGCAAGTGAACTGTTCGAACAGGCAAGGAACGGCAACCGGCGGGCGCTTGGTCGACTGTTGACGCTGATAGAGACCGGTGGTGAAGCAGCCGACGAGATCACCGAACTCGCCCATCCCGAAACGGGCCAGGCCCATGTCATTGGGGTGACCGGTGCGCCTGGCGCTGGAAAGTCGACGATGACTGGCCAACTGCTGAAACTGCTGTCGGACTCGAAGCATCAGAGCGCGGTGTTGGCTGTAGATCCGTCTTCGCCGCTAACGGGTGGGGCGATTCTGGGCGACCGCATCCGTATGGATCACCTCGCCGGAACCCGGACCTTCATTCGTTCAATGGCTACGAGGGGACACTCCGGAGGTTTAGCTCTAGCGGTACCGGCTGCGGTTAGGGCATTCGATGCGGCGGGTTACGACCCAGTGTTGATCGAGACCGTCGGAGTCGGCCAGGTTGAGGTTGACGTCGCAGCTACCGCCGACACCACGGTTGTGGTTGTTACCCCTGGTTGGGGCGACGCTGTTCAGGCGAATAAGGCCGGGTTGCTGGAGGTGGCCGACGTATTTGTGGTGAACAAGTCCGATAGGCCCGGGGCCAGCGATGCAAGACGCGATTTAGAACTCATGCTCGACCTCAGTCACATCACTGGTCAGGAGCACAGCTCTGGGTATCGGGCGCCAATAGTTATGGTCAACTCGATCGAGGCTGATGGCATCGCTGACGTATGGAAAGCGATAGCTCAGCATCGGGAGCACTTGGCCAACTCAGGGCTCATCGATCAAACAAGAGCGAGCCGGCTCGAATCCGAAGTTCGCAGCCGAGTGCAGCGCCTGCTCGGCGACGGGATCGATGAAGTCATGGCCACTCGCCCCGCTCGGCAGGAGTTGGTGGACGCTGTAGGTCGGACGATTTCTCCGGTGACTGCGGCCAGGCGAATTGTCGCCATTGTCCGCGGGTAGTTGTTGGGCGGCTGGCCCGACTTACGCGTTGTCGGCTTCGACGATCTTGGCGAGGCGCTCGAGGCTGTGAGGAATCCTAGATTCGACGGAGTGCCAGCTCGACCCAACTTGTGGTGGCTGCGACAAGTCCGCAGTTAACACTGCCTTGGCAAACACTTCGACGGCGATACGTTCTGAGCCCACGTCGAAACTAAGCCCGTTGGCTATCGCGTCGCGACGATACGACTCAAGCATCTGGTTGGCGATGTCTCGATACGACCCCGCTAGGTCGACGAGCGAATCTTCGTCGAGCGTAAGGCCCGAAGCGGCTAGCTGCCGGGCGAGGGCAGCAACAATCTCGCCGGCCATCGCCACCAGGCCCCCACCGTCGGCAGGTGATAGGTCTTGGTGTTTGTGGTCGTACTGGTCTGTTATCTCGACTTGGCAGATATTGCGAGCACCTGGATAGTTGTAGAAGCTGGCCAAGAATTCGAGTTCGACACTCCATGCTGCTGGCAGTCGCACAGACCGTGCTACTGCGGTCGTCATGGCGTGTTCGCCAGACAGGACGTACCGAAAGTCGGAGAGGAACTCTAGATACTCGAGCGCCGGTTCGGAATCGCCAAGACCTCGCAGCGCTTCGAACAGCGGTGCCATCAGCAACCTGGTTACGCGACCCGTGAGCTGTTGTTGGTCGTTTCGAGCGTAGAAACCCTTGGCCGCTTCGACTTCCATGCCAGGGTGGGCGACGAGATACAAGAGCCGGTCGAGCATTGAGCGCGAATAGTCGACGATGTCGCTGTCGTGCACGGCGACTGTCTTGCCACGATCGGACGCTAGAAAGTACCCAAGGCAGAGCCACACGTTCCGACCCTTGCCGTAACCAATTGGCGCCACGTTGTTTGCAGCTAGCTCGTTCTCGAACTCGGCCATGGTCGGGCTGTCGGTCCACAACACGCGGTGATGCTGGGGGAGTCGATCTAGGACTTGTTTGGCTTGGCTGAACTGTCGATGGTCGGCGCGATCGAGGCCAACGATGATCTCGCGGACGTAGTCGACTTCGGCGAGCTCATCGATGATGTGTTCGAACACCTGACTATCGAGGTCACTAAACAGTGTCGGAATGATGAGCGATATTGGCGACTCAGCACTCCAGCGGGAGAGATCCAAGCGACGGTCTTGATCGGTCATAAGTCGAAGGTCGTGGATTGTGGTCACACGGCCTGGCTGATGAAAGTCGGCCATTGCCCAAGCTTCTCCTCTCCTCGAGAGTCTTTGCAGCGATCAACGTGATTGTGGATCACTAGACGTTAACGGCGTGGTAGACCAAACGTATGCAGACACTGAGACAGCGTTGGAACGCAAACCAGACCACTCTCGGAGGGTGGCTGTCCATACCGACTTCGGTCACAGCCGAAGCCACGGCTAGGTCTGGGTTCGACTATGTGTGCATCGACATGCAGCACGGGGTCATTGACTACAGCGATGTGCCTGCCATGATTCAGGCGATTCTTTTGGCCGATGGTTGTCCGATCGTGAGAGTGCCGTGGAACGAACCCGGCGTGATTGGCAAAGTGCTCGATGCTGGGGCCCACGGGGTGATCATCCCGATGGTCAACACCGTTGCCGAAGCGGAGGCGGCCGTTCGGGCCTGTCGTTACGCGCCCGCCGGTGCTCGAAGCTCTGGGCCGATATTGGCCCAGCCTCGCGTAGATGGCGGTGACTACCTTGGGTGGGCCCGCGAGAACGTCGTTTGTATCCCGATGATCGAGACTGTCGAAGCGGTCGGCAACGTCGACGCAATCCTGGCCATATCAGGCATCGATGCCATCTATGTAGGTCCAGCGGATCTGTCCATAAGCCTCGGACTGGCGCCAGGCAACAACGACAACGAAGCCCGGTTCACCGACGCGCTCGCCACGGTGGTTGACGCCTGTCGCAAAGCTGGGGTCGTGGCCGGAATTCACTCAACTGGCGATCTGACGCCAAAGCGTGTCGCGGCTGGATTTACAATGGTGACCGTTACTTCCGATGGTGTTGCTATGCGGCTTGGCCTGGCCGCCGAACTGGCGGAGGCACGCTCAGGAACCGCGGGCCCGTCGGGGTCGACAAGCTCGACCTACTAGTGGCACCGTCTGGCCGCGATTCGCCTAACCAACGACGATAACGAGGGCCACAACTCCTACGCCGAGCACCGCCGCCATTAGGTCCCTGCCACCCGGTCGGTGGCGGTCAGGAGGCGGAGTTCGAAGACCGCCGCGAGCGGCCAGAGTGCGGGCCATCTCTCCAGCTCGTCTGAACGTACTGACGACGAGCGCAACCGCGATATCGGCTCCAGCATCGAGGTAGGGCTGGTCTTCGGTTTTGGGACGGAGTTTCCTGGCCGCGACGATGACCCTCACCTCTTCGATCAAGAGGGGAACAGTGCGGACCGCGACCACTAACACCGTGCCGATCTCCTTGATGGGAAACCCCACTCGCCCAAAGGGCCGTAGTAGTCGATTGAGAGCGGCTGCTATGTCGTCGAGTCGAGTTGTCCAGCCGATCAACAACGCCATCGCTGTCATTAGCCAAGCAAAGGCGATGAATTGACCAAGGTCGAGAACACCCCCAACACCGAGGCCGAACGCTTCTGGTTCGTCGTTCGACAACAAGGCGAAAAAGAACGAGATCCCGAGACCAATCCACAACAACTTCGGTGGCCTTGGTGTTACGCCTCGCGGCAATCGAGACAGGCCGATCAGCACGAGTGCGACTGCCCAGCCGATTCCCACAGTTGTCCACGACAGCTGAAAGGCGATGCTAGTGCCGACTATCGGCACCCAAAGGATCTTTGTGCCTGCCCAAAGTGAATGAATCGGTGAGTCGATGTCGAGATGACGCATGACCTTGCCGCTCATGAACGCACCCGTCGGTCGACAACGCGTCCACGGTCCAAGGCGATTCGCTGATGGACAAGGTCGCTAGCCCACTCGGGTTCGTGACTGACGACCACCACAGCTACACGCTCCGCCAAGAAGTGCTGGACCGCGGCCATGAGCCGGTCGCGGCCTTCGGCGTCTAGGCCGGCCAATGGCTCGTCGAGGATCACAACGTCGAGATCTCTTCCGAGCAGCCCGGCGAGTAACACGCGCCGCTGCTCGCCACCACTTAGTTGATCGATGCGGCGGCTGCCAAGCCTGTTGGCATCAAGCCCCATCGCCTCGAGCAATGGGTCGACTTCGTCGATTCCAGAGATGGCCTTGACCTCAGATCGAACCTTGTTTCTTAGCAGTTGCAAGCGAGCGTGCTGAAAAGCCAGACCGATGTCGTTCGTGGGCTTGGTGAGGGGCTCACCGCGAAAGCTGATCTCGCCAGAAGCTGGTTGAATGAGTCCTGCGAGGCTCCAGGCCAAGGTCGTTTTGCCCGACCCGTTACTGCCGGTGAGCAGGGTTAGTTCGCCCTCTCGTAGGTCGAGGTCGATGTCGACGAGCGCCTCGACGGCCCACGGCGATTTGTGGTCGTGAACCACGACGAGTTTTCGGGTCGTCAGCACCAACGGGCCTGGTTTGCCTACCGTGGCTTGTATGTCGACTCCTGGGTGAGCGACCCCAATCGATACCTCCACATCGGCTACGGCTAGATCATCGAGCACATGGGATGCGTGTAGAACTGCGGCGCCGGCGTCGGCGGTGGCTCGCAACACCCCGACTACGGCTTCGCGACCGGCCGGATCGAGCATCGATGTCGACTCATCGGACAGCAACAGGGCCGGTTCCAACGCTAGTGCAGCCGCAATGGCCAAACGCTGAAGTTCGCCACCCGAAAGCGCTGACGAATCGCGATCGGCAAGATGGGCGATACCTACCTGTTCAAGTAGCTGCGCGATCTTCGCGTCGTCGACATCTCCGCCCCATGCCAACTCGTCGCGCACCCTCGGCGCGAGTATCTGCGCCGCGGGGTTCTGCCCAATCACACCCGTTCCGCCCATTCGCCCTAGGCCTGTCGCGTTCCACGAGTCAGTGGCGAATCGGACGCCGTCGAAACCGGCTAAGGCGCCGATGGTTGAGCTCTTACCCGCGCCGTTTGGTCCGGTAAGAGCCACGAGTTCGCCTCGACTCAAGCTGATGTCGACCGTGGCGATAGTGCTGCCGGCTCGGATCACTCTCTCCTGGTTGAGGTTTGTTTGACCCGGGGGGTCGGCGGGGCCGACTTCGTGGTTCAGCGGCGGGCCAAGGGTCGTGTTCACACGGCCGATTACCGGCTTCGATACTCGGTAGGCAAACACCGAATAGCCGATCGTGATGATGAGCTGTGCCACCGGAGTCGCAACGACCCACCAGACGATGGCTTTGTCGATTCCATCGACAAGGTTGTCTGACGCCCAGGCAAACGGGTCGCCAATTCTGGACAGGTACAGCCCGGTGCCGATGCTCT
>JAADHX010000343.1 GCA_013151655.1 Actinomycetota bacterium | reverse complement strand
TTCTGAGCAAAACTAAGATTCACTACATGGATGGGTTCTTGCCCGAGGCCCGAGCCGTGGCCGTATTCGTTGGACTCGATCCCAGCGACGACGTCTTCCAGATGCCGGCCACGCCGGAGGCCAAGATCGGTGAGTTCCAAGACCCCGACATTCTGGTGCTGCTGGGCACCGATCTCGCCACATAGGTCGACGACAACCGATGCCTGACGGCTTAAGGGCCCGACTCGGGTCCGACATGACGAACGTTGCGATCTTCACAGACTTCGATGGTGTACTAGCGCCTCTGGTCGATGATCCGTCCGACGCCCGTCCCGTCGCCGGTGCGGTGAACGCACTGGAGGCGCTCCGTGACGGTGGTGCAACCGTGATGGTTGTGTCAGGCAGGACGATTGCGTTTCTGGCCGAACGGTTGGGCGACGCTGACCTCGATCTAGTCGGGCTGTATGGCCTCGAACAACGCATCGACGGGGAGTGCTCAACGCATCCCGATGCGGCCCAATGGAAGCCGGTAATCGACAGAGTTGCCGATAGGGCACTGCGCGAGCTCCGCGACACGAGGGTCGAAGAAAAAGGCGTTTCTTTAACACTTCACTACCGCGAGGCTCCCGAACGCAGCCAAACCGTAGAAGCGTGGGCGAAGTCGGTGGCAGTCGAATCTGGCTGGAAGTGAGGAGCGCTCGTCAGAGCGTCGAACTGCATCCGCCGGTTCGGGTCGACAAGGGGACGACGATTCGAGACCACACTTCCGAATCAGCCACGGCCGTTGTGTACTTCGGAGACGATGTAGGCGATCTTCCTGCCTTCAACGCGGTTCCTGAGGTTGCAGGTCAGCGACCTCACCTGCGGGTATTGGTCACAAATGAACAAATGCCCGCATCTTTGGCCAACGTTGCCGACGTCGAACTGTCGTGTCCGACCGAGGTTGTGCGCTTTCTCTCGGGCTGACTCTGCCAGACCGTCTGGCTGCGGCCTTGCGAACCAGCCTGTAGGCCGCGCGGCCGCGCCCACGAGTTAGGCCTCTTAGACTTGACCCATGAATCGGCACGGATCGTCGCAGACTCGTCGAGTTGTTGCCGCGCCAGACAAGTTCAGGGGCACAGCCACCGCCTCCGGAGTCGTCGACGCCGTCGAAGCGGCCGCGCTGGAAGCTGGCTGGAGCACTGTCAAGAAACCGCTAGCCGACGGGGGCGAGGGCTTGCTCGAAGCGCTCGGTGGATCGAATCGGAAATCAATGGTCACAGGACCATTGGGAGATCCCGTCACTGCGGCTTGGCGTCTAACCGGATCGCTGGCAGTCATCGAGATGGCGAAGGCTTCTGGGCTCGAACTGATCGGTGGCAAGGACGGTAATGATCCGCTATCGGCAAGCACCGCTGGAACCGGCGAACTCGTAGCCGAAGCTGTTTACGCCGGGGCAAGAAGGATCGTCGTTGGCGTCGGCGGGTCGGCAACAACCGACGGAGGGCTTGGGGCAATTCGGGCCATGGAGCCACTAAGTCGCTTCGGGCGTATTGAGCTTGAAGTGGCGTGCGATGTTCGGCTCGGGTTCGTCGATGCCGCTACCCGATTCGGTCCGCAGAAGGGTGCAACCCCAGCCGAGGTGAAGCTCTTGGAGCGGCGCCTTATGAGGTTGGCCCAGGTGTATGAAGAGCAGTTCGGTATTGATGTCTCGAACCTCCGATTTGCGGGGGCGGCTGGTGGACTTGCTGGTGGTTTGGCGGCGATCGGTGCGGCGTTGCGACCGGGGTTCGAGCTCGTTGCCGAAGAAGTCGAACTGGCCGATGCCATCGCCGATTCCGACCTAGTCGTAACTGGCGAGGGTCTGCTCGATGACCAGTCGATGGATGGCAAGGTCGTGGGGGGTGTTGTCGCTATGGCGGCTGAAGTTGGGGTTCCTGTGCTCGTCGTTGTCGGGGCTGTTGCCGAGGGTGAACATGCACCCGCCGGGCTTGACGGAGTCGAGGTTGTCTCGTTAAGCGCCAGGTTTGGCGCCGAGGAAGCGATGACCCGTGCATGCAGCCTCGTATCTGAGGTTGTTAGCGACGCGATGGCACGGTTGTGAGTACCAAATCTCTTGGCTGTCGAGGTTGCGAATCGGCCTGGGGACTGGTTTGCTGTTAGCACTCTCGATGTGAGAGTGCTAACGAACTATCTGGTTGGTTAGCGCAAACCCACGGTTCCGATTGTCGGTGGCCGCGGACCCCCTTTGGAGTGAATACCAGTGGCGAAATTGATTGCGTTCGACGAAGAGGCCAGACGATCTCTCGAATCGGGCATGAACCAGTTGGCTGATGCAGTTCGGGTCACGTTGGGTCCAAAGGGCCGCAACGTTGTGCTCGACAAGAAGTGGGGCGCCCCCACCATCACCAACGACGGTGTGTCCATTGCTAAAGACATCGAACTCGATGATCCGTTCGAGCGCCTCGGTGCCGAGCTGGTCAAAGAGGTCGCCAAGAAGACCGACGACGTTGCTGGTGATGGCACCACCACTGCCACGGTGCTCGCGTGGGCCATGGTCCGTGAGGGCCTTCGAAATGTTGCCGCTGGCGCCAACCCGATGAGTCTCAAAACGGGCATCGAAGCAGGCGTAAATGCCGCAGCCGATGCCATTCGCGACTCGGCTCAAGACGTCTCCACCGACAAAGACCAGATCGCCAACGTGGCCGCCATTTCGTCGGCCGACGACGAGATTGGCCAGGTCATTTCCGATGCCATCGAAAAGGTCGGCAAGGACGGTGTGATCACTGTCGAGGAAGGCCAAACGTTCGGTCTCGAAATGGACCTCGTCGAGGGCATGCGCTTCGACAAGGGTTACATCTCGCCGTACTTCGTCACCGATCCAGACAGCCAAGAAGCTGTTCTCGAAGACCCGTACATTCTCTTCATTGGCTCCAAGGTCTCGGCGGTGCGCGACATTGTTCCCGTGCTCGAGAAGGTCATGCAGAGCAGCAAGCCTCTGCTCATTATCGCCGAAGATGTCGACGGCGAAGCTCTTGCAACTCTTGTGGTTAACAAGATTCGCGGCACGTTCCGCTCGGTATCGGTTAAGGCCCCAGGGTTCGGCGATCGTCGCAAAGCGATGCTCCAGGACATGGCTATCCTCACCGGTGGTCAGGTCGTTACCGAAGATGTTGGTCTAAAGATCGAGAACGTCACCCTTGACCTTCTCGGTACTGCTCGTCGAGTCGTGATTACGAAGGACGAGACCACCATCATCGAGGGCGGCGGCGAGCAGATGGACGTCGAAGGTCGCGTCGCTCAGATCAAGAACGAGATCGACGCCACCGATTCCGATTACGACCGCGAGAAGCTCCAAGAGCGTCTTGCCAAGTTGTCTGGTGGTGTTGCTGTGCTCAAGGTCGGCGCTGCTACCGAGGTCGAGCTCAAAGAGAAAAAGCACCGTATCGAAGACGCGGTTAGCACCACTAAAGCTGCGCTCGAAGCTGGCGTTGTTGCCGGTGGCGGTGTTGCTCTGTTGCGTGCTCGCACTGCTGTCGACGCTGCCGGTGACGCCTTGAGCGGCGACGAAGCCACTGGCGCTCGTATTGTGTCTCGTGCGCTTTCTGTGCCGCTGCACCAGATCGCCGAAAATGCTGGGCTTGAGGGCGGCGTAATCGTCGACAAGGTGTCTCAGCTCGAAGGCAACTTCGGTCTCAACGCTGCTTCTGGTGAGTACGAAGATCTCGTCGAGTCCGGCGTGATCGATGCGGCCAAGGTCACGCTTTCTGCGTTGCAGAACGCGGGCTCGATCGCGGCGCTGTTCTTGACCACCGAGTGCGCCATTGTCGAGGCCCCCTCCGGCGGCGGCGACATGCCTGGAGGCATGGACGACTTCTAAGTCGTCCCAGAGGGTCCAGGCGACTTCTAAGTCGTCCCAGAGGGTCCAGGCGACTTCTAAGTCGTCCCAGAGGGTCCAGGCGACTTCTAAGACCCTGAGCCGCTTTGGATTGTTCGTTTGTTTCAAGGACGCCCTTCGGGGCGTCCTTGTTGCGTCAGGTGTGACCGAATTCATGGAACCTCATCTGGACGGGACCCTTGCCGACTTGAGACACTGAGAGTCAATTCGTCTCACGATCGTTCGGTGATCGGGGCCGCGAACAGGGGATTTTTTCTATGACCGATGTTGAGCCTCGGCAGGAGATTTCTGATTGGGCCACCGAGTTCAATCACACTGACCCAGAGTATGCGGCGTCCGCGCCAGAAATTTGGGCCGATCTCCGGGGTCGTTGCCCTGTGGCGCATTCTGACGCATTTGACGGCACGTATCTGCCAACCCGACATGCCGATGTGCACACCATCGCCAACGACACCGATAACTATTCATCTAACGGTGTGATCGTCACGCCTTGGCGGGACGACGTTGTCGGTGGTGTCGGGTTTGCTCCACCGATAACTTCTGATCCGCCGTTTCACCGCGCTGCGAGACGACTGTTGTTGCCTCCGTTCGGTCCTAAGGCCATCGCCGATCTCGAGCCGTGGACTCGCGAGTTCTGCAATTCTCTGATCGACGAACTGCTGGCCAGCGATGCGACGGCCGCCGACGCCGCCACCCAGTACGCCCAGCACATTCCGGTTCAGGTCATTGCTCATATGCTCGGGTTACCTGCCGAAGATGGCGACATATTCCGAGGGTTCATTCACCGTATTGTCGAAACGCCAGGCCAGGGCGAGGAAATCGCGCCAGAAGACACACTCGATGCTTATCTTCAGATCAAGATCGAGGAACACCGGGCCAACCCGGGGCTCGGCGACGACGCCGACCTCATCGACTATCTGATCGCGGCCGACATCGACGGCACGCCGCTCTCGGACGACCACATCTTCGGATCAATCGCCTTACTCCTGATAGCGGGCATCGATACCACTTGGTCATCTATTGGGGCGAGCCTTTGGCATCTGGCTCAGCATCCCGAGGCTCGGCGACGGTTCATCGCCGAGCCTGAGGTCCGCCCGTTTGCGATCGAGGAGTTCCTGCGGCTGTATGCGCCGGTAACGATGGCTCGTATCGTCACCAACGATCACGATTTGGGTGGCTGCCCCATCAAGGCCGATAGTTGGATGTTGCTTCCGTTTCCTGCCGCCAACCGCGACCCCGATGTGTTCGATCGCGCCGACGAGTTCATCATCGACCGTCAGGAGAATCGCCATGCGGCATTCGGTCTTGGCATTCATCGCTGTCTCGGGTCGAACTTGGCCAGAATGGAACTCTCGGTTGCCATCGAGACTTGGTTGGAACGCATTCCTGAGTTCTCTCTTGCCGACCCCGAGAGTGTTCGCTGGTCGACTGGCCAGATCCGCGGACCGCGGCTGTTGCCCGTGCTGCTTGGCTGAGCTTTCGTCTTAGACTTGCCGACATGCGACGTACGGCCAAGGTGTTGGTCAGACACTACGCCGATGGGCGAACCGAACGGCGACCCGATGAGGTTGTTGTCGAGGAACCACTCGAGATCCGTATTGACGATCAACTAGTCGCAACCACAATGCGTACCCCAGGGCACGATTTCGAGTTGGCTGTTGGTTTCGTGAATGCTGAGGGCCTGCTCGAAGACGCGAGAGTGACTTCGGTTCGGTACTGCGGAGTTGGTTCGGCGGTCGAAACGGAATTCAACGTGGTTTCGGTCACGACCGCGGGTGGTGGTCCGCTGCCCGTTCCGAGGCTTTCGACGGTGAGTTCATCTTGTGGCCTTTGCGGATCAGATCAACTCGAGGCTCTCGCTGATCGGCTTCAACCACTTGACAGTGTCGGTCCGTTTGGGGTCGACAGCCTTCACGCTCTGGTTACCTCGATGGTCGATGGGCAGGAGCTGTTCGATCGCACCGGCGGTGTTCATGCTGCTGCCCTGGTTTCGCGAGGGTCAGTGATGGTTGTTCGCGAGGACATCGGCCGCCACAACGCTGTCGACAAGCTTGTCGGGTGGTTGCTTCTCGATGGCGAGGAGGGCCCTTCGGAGCTTCTGGCTGACACCGCAGTGTTGGTATCGTCGCGGGCAAGTTTCGAATTGGTGCAGAAGGTCTGGGCTGCGGGCATCGGCACGCTTCTTGCTGTGGGGGCGCCGTCGGCGCTGGCAATCTCGACGGCTGAAGCGGCGGGCATGAACCTGGTGGCCTTTGTTCGCGACGGCTCATTCAATGTGTACGCCGGATCCGTGAGCTAGCCGAGTTGTCAGTACTCGGTTGTTTCGTAGACTCACCTTGTGAGCAGCGACGAGATCCCAATTGATCCCAACTATGTAACTACCGCCAACGGCTGGGGTGTCCTCCATCTGTTCGTAAAGGTGACCGCGAACTCCGACGCAGCGGCGATCAGCAGCGCAGTTGCGGCTGCGGTTGGAGATGATCACCAGGTGGTTCCGTTTGCCGTGTTCGGCCATAAGGCCGACATCGGCTTTATGGCTCTCGGTCCTGATTTGTGGCGTTTGCGGGCCCTGCAAACTGGCCTCCAGAACGCTGGGCTCGACGTCGTCGATAGTTATGTTTCGATGACCGAAGTTTCGGAGTACGCGGCCGCGCTGCCAGACGACATGAAGTCGCCGCGGCTGCATCCTCAGCTTCCACCTGAGGGTAAAGGCGCAATCTGTTTCTACCCGATGTCGAAGAAGCGGGTCGGCGACGACAACTGGTTCACGCTCGAGTTCGAGCGTCGCAAAGAACTCATGTACGAACATGGAGCCTCCGGCCGCAACTTCAGAGGCCGGATCCTTCAGGTAATTACTGGCTCAACGGGTGTCGACGACTTCGAGTGGCG
>JAADHX010000459.1 GCA_013151655.1 Actinomycetota bacterium | reverse complement strand
CGAAGGCGGACAAGGTCTGCAGCCATGCTCGGATGCACATCCTGGCCTGTTCGGGCATTGGCAACAGCTCATCGACCGACCGCTCGACAACCTCGACGCCTGGTCGTCTCGCCACCTCGAAGACCTGGCCGGCATCGAAGTCGGTGTCGCTGACGCCATCCGAGGCGACCGGCTCGTTCACCTCGACCTCCGTAGCGACAACGTCATCTTCGCGACCGCCGGCCCACAGCACGACGTGGTCATCGATTGGCCCGGCGCGTCGGTCGGCGCGGCGTGGATCGACTTAGTCGGACTGCTGCCGGCGCTTGAACTCGACGGCGGACCGACACCGCAACAGGTGTTCGAGCACCACCCCGTCGGCAGAGCTGCCGACCCAGATTCGGTCACTGCCTTCCTCGCCGCGATCGCTGGATACTTCACGAGGATGTCGCTTCTGGCCCCACCTCCTGGCCTGCCTACAGTGCGACCGTTCCAGGCGGCGCAGGGTCGCATCGCCCGTCGCTGGATCGCTAGTCGCTTGGCTTGGAATACCGACAACATGGTCTCGTGATTCCCGGACGCTCGAACGAGTGCATCGACGGTTTCCTTGGCAGGCTTGTCGGTGATCTCGAGCGGAATCCGTCAGCGAAAGACCGCGATCGTTGTCTCCCGAGGCATTCGACTGGAGACGGAGGCTAGGCCAGCTTCCGGGCCGGCCACCTACAGAAGGCGGTCGACAGCCATTTCGGGCCAGCGACGGGCTCTTCCCGCGGGAGAAGAGTCGTGACTGCCTCATCGTTGGTAGACGTAGAACCGACCGTCCAATAGGACTGGAGGCGACCACATCCGAACTGGTCGAAATGTCGAACCTGTCTCGACCTGGAAGATCCCGACTTCGTCGTAGAATCACCGCTCTACCGACGGGGACAGCTTCCCCGATCCACATCCATCGCACGTACGGCTCTGACCTGTCGGCGGTCACAGAAACGCACTCGGATGCCTGATTCAGAAATGATCTTCCAACTCGGAACTAACAACTGGCAGCGCGGGGGCGAGTTCGCACCGGGCTCAGGCATTCTCCATGAAGCCCACCATCACGCGTACAACGCGATGCCCGGTGTCGCGAGCTACTCGATGTATCCATCGAGCGTTCAGCGATCGAACCCAATCGACGAAGAACGAGGCATCAAGGTCTTTGAGCTCGAACACGACATCCCGATTTGTGAGTCGGTATCTCCGGTGAGCAGCTACCGGTGGCACTCGATGAGCGACGAGGAGTTCGCGCTCTATCGGGCCCGTCTGACCACCGCGGTCGCTGGCTGGATGGAGAAGATCGAAGCTCAAACGGGTCGAGCGTTCACACTTGCTGTCGCTCATCACGCGTTCCTCAATCCTGTAGTGATGCGCGATGTGCTCCGCAGTCGAGAGGCGTTGGGCAAACCACCAGTCACGCTGTTGTGCTTCGCCCACGGCACGGCTCTCAAGATGTTCGCAAATGAACGGGCAGGACTTGAGGACTTTCCGACGCGGTTCAGCACGTTCGTCGAAGACGAGGGCGTGTTCTCGTTTGGCGATCCTCGCGGTCACGTCGATGCGTGTGCCGCTATCTCGCTGCAGCAGGTCGAAGCGGTCCGCGAGGCGTTTCCTGCATTTCCCTCAGAGCGGATCTTGCTGTCTCCCAACGGCTACAACGACGAGATCTTCACTGAGTCAACCGACGCCGACTACGGCCGAGCTGCGGTTCTCGCCGAACTAACGACTCTGGATAGGCGACCGATTCCAGCCACCGCCGAGAAGGTGGTGGTGTTCTGCGGCAAATTCGCCGACTGGAAACGGATCGATGCGTTGCTGCAGGCCGCGGCCATTTACGAACAGGACGACACCGGAATTGTCACCATCATCGTCGGATCGGGCCCAGACGAGGACAAGGCCGAACTCATGCGGCTCGCATATGACGAACTAGGGCTGCGGCGAACGTTCTTCGTCGGACCGAAAGCTCAGACCGACCTAGCGCGGGTCTTCGCGGCCTCGGACGTTGGTTGTTTCCCGTCGCGTGACGAGCCGTTCGGGCTGGTGTTTATCGAGTGCATGGCGTGTGGCACGCCGGTGATAGGAGTCAACTCGGGTGGCCCGAGAGATTTCGTCACGGCCGAAGTTGGCGCACTTGTACCCGAGTCGACGGATCGCTCCGCTCTCGCGTTGTCGCTTGCCGCGACGATCCGCGAGGCCATCTCCGATGATTGGAAGGCAACAAAGGGAGGCGCTGCAGCGCGTATGGTCCGCGGCCGGTTCAGTATTGCGAACCAGACGGCGAATCTTCTGACTGAGATTGCGCAACTGCCACGAGGAGCCCAGGAGCGCTGAACCAGCCCTTGAACCCTTGCGGAACGAGTGTCATACAAATTATCCATCTAGGTATGACGATGCTCAGTTTCAGGGTCGGTGGCGACGAGGCGACGGCTGCCCAGCAATGGGCGGACGAACTGGGTATCGACAAGTCTGAGCTACTTCGCGAGGCACTGCACCGTCATCTCACGCTGCTCGCATCCGAACATGAAGCCGATAAGTGGGTGGAGACGCCGCTCACCGCCGACGAGTTAGCGCTCGGCCGGATCGCAGCGTGGGGACCCGCCGAAGACTGGTCGGACTGGGTCAATGCAGCACGGTGAGGTCTGGTTCGCAGAAACACCCGGCGGCGCCCGCCCGGTGTTGGTACTCACTCGCGATCCGGTGGCCGATCGCATCGGCTCAGTTGTCGTGGCGGCCATCACCCGAACCATCCGAGGTCTGGTCTCTGAACTCGAGCTGACCCCTGACGATGGGGTTCTAACCGATTGCGTCGTCAACTTCGACAACATCCACACAATTCCTCGTGCAGCCTTTCGGCGACAGATCACCAAACTCGAGCCATCTCGAGTTGCCAAGGCATGCCGGACGCTGCGCGATGCCAGCGGGTGTTGAGACAGGAGCGAACGACTAGAGGATCTGACTCTCGTTTTCCGTGAAGCGGGTGCGACCCGAACCTAATGCCAAGTGTTGATGTGAAACTGATGGGTGACGGTACGTTTGGGGCGTGTCCGACTCTGCCTCTTCATCGCCAGATGGCCTCCGTTCGAACCTTCTTGAGGTGACCGAACTGTTACAGCGAATAGCCGCGTCGAAGGACCTGCTCGACGATCTCTCGGTTGAAGAACGAACCGCGTTCCTCAATGCCGCCGGCGATGTGTTCTGTCGCGATCCGCAGGAGCGACGACAGCGAGTGCGGGCGCGTCGTCGCAAGGCTCGAGCCGAGAAGATTCAGCGCGACGAGGATGTGCTCGCCGAGACCGGGATTCGTACCTTGCGCGACAAGCCGGTGTTCACGACCCCGAACGTGTTTGCTCCCGAGGCGTTCTCGCAATCCGACATCGACGACCCGCTCTTTCGGGAGACCGTCGAGCCCCAGCACTGCTATGTGTGCAAGACGAAGTACTCGCTTGTGCATCATTTCTACGACCAGCTGTGCCCCGACTGCGCAGAGTTGAACTACACCAAGCGCAGTGAATTGGCCGATCTCTCGGGTATGACGGCCCTGCTCACTGGTGGGCGAGTAAAGATCGGTTACCAGGCCGGTGTCAAACTCCTTCGTTGTGGTGTCGACCTGATTGTGGTCACTCGGTTTGCCCGAGACGCGGCCGAGCGTTACGCGGCCGAGCCAGACTTCGCGGAGTGGGGTCACCGCTTGGAGATATTCGGGCTAGATCTTCGCCACACGCCGAGTGTCGAAGCGTTCTGTCATCACGTTGTGAGCACCCGCGACCGACTCGACTTCATTGTTAACAACGCCTGCCAGACTGTGCGGCGACCGCCCGACTTCTACCGTCACATGATGGCTGGCGAATTGGCCGCCATCGAAACGCTCGCGCCTGAGGTGTTAGCACTCGTGGGCGCCTACGAGGGTTTACGCGGCTACGACATGTTGCCCGCCCAGGCCTCCGGCGTCGCGCTCGAAACCGACGCGGCGGAATCGCCCGACGAGGTGCCCAATGATGTGGCTGGTTTTACCCGGGCCGCCGAGCTCTCGCAGGTGCGGCTGCTACCCGGTGAGCACGGCAGCGCAGATGACGAGTTCGACGATGCCCTCTTTCCCGAGGGTCGCCTCGATCAGGACCTCCAGCAGGTTGATCTACGCGACCGGAACTCGTGGCGTTTGCTGTTGCATGAGGTCTCGTCGGTTGAGCTGCTCGAAACCCAGCTTGTCAACGCGGTCGCACCGTTTGTGATCAACGCTCGGCTCCGGCCCTTGCTCGAGGCGACGCCCGGTGCACACAAGCATGTGATCAACGTGTCGGCCGTCGAGGGCCAATTCTACAGACGGTTCAAAACCACCAGGCACCCTCACACCAACATGGCCAAAGCGGCGCTCAACATGATGACTCGCACTTCGGCGGCTGATTTCAAGACCGACGGGATCCACATGAACAGTGTCGATACGGGTTGGGTATCCGACGAGGACCCGGTCGCCAAGGCCAACGAGAAGCGGGCAGAACATCGCTTCCATCCACCGCTCGACATCGTCGATGGGGCGGCGCGCATCGTCGACCCAATCATCGACGGTGTCAATACGGGCATTCACGTGTGGGGCCAGTTTCTGAAGGACTACCAACCGACCGACTGGTAAAGGAGTTCTTTCGGGGTCAACCGTGTTGACCCCGAAAGCTAACGACCAGCGAGACCGAAGAACACGACAATGGCCCGTCCGAGGGGCAAGGCGTCGGCGTCTGAGGGCTCTCTGCGACCACACGCAACCTCGATTGCTCACAGTCCCCTAGGCGCCGAAGCGTTCAGTCAGCCAGTTGGCCATTTGTATGATCTCGGCGCGTTGGGTGTTGCGGATCGTTTCGGCGAAGGGTTCAACTTCGTCATTGTCGACGAGTCCGCCGCTAAGGACTTGCTGAGACATCATCACAGCAGCCATGTGGTGGGGGATCATGTCCTCAAGAAATGCCCGATCGAGGTCATCACCGCGGAGTGCCGAAAGATCTCGCATCATGGGCGTGTATTCAGCTGCGGTGTCGCGTTCGGGATACCAGGTGGCGAGCCAGGCCTCAATCTGGCTGAGTTCGGCGCTCTGGGTTTCGATGATTTGTCTTGCGAACGCGCGTATCTCCGGACTCTCGGTGCCATCGCGCAGGATGGTTGCCGACGCAATGGCCTCCTCGTGATGGGGAATCATCCGTGTCAGGTATTCGAACTCGCTCTCAACGTTCATCGCGGCCATGGCGTCCATCTGGCCCATGGCACGGTCCGGGCCGACCATTCCGATCATGTTGGCCATGGAGCCCTCGTCGTTGGCGACGCCGCTTGTGACTGGATTGTCGGCGACGCTCGTCGGCGAGGCGCTGTCGTCGCCATCGATCTTGTCGTCGTCGGCGAAAACGAAGCTTGCAGCCGCCAACACAAGCGCGACGCTGAATGCTGCTACGCCTGCGGCGATCATCCTGGGTTTGGACATGTCGGAACTCCTTGGGTCCTGCTGGTCGGCACGCTGCCGTCCTGACCGTCAGCAAACAGCGGCGGAGGGTAGAGCTGGTGGAGGCCGTGTGTAGGTGGGGTGTAGATCCGGATGGTTATGCATCCGGAACAGCGCAGGGGAGCAGGACGGTGAAGGTGGCACCGCCGCCAAGCTCGCTGGTGGCGTGGACTTGGCCATTGTTGGCTCGGACCAGTTCCGCGACTATGGCCAGACCGACACCTGACCCGGCAATGCCGTTGCTGGCGGCGCCGCGCCAGAGCCGTTCGAAC
>JAADHX010000336.1 GCA_013151655.1 Actinomycetota bacterium | reverse complement strand
GGGCTCGGCCTCAGCGACCCAGACCGCGCCATATTCTGCTCGGTCGACACAGTCATCCACTCGGCGGCAACAGTGTCGTTCGACAACCCCCTCGACACCTCGGTCGAGATCAACCTGCTCGGCCCTAACCGCATCCTCAAGGTCATCCAAGAAGCCAACATCACGCCCCACTTCATCGCCGTATCCACCTGTTACGTCGCCGGCAACCGACGGGGCCGAGCCGCCGAAGAGTTCTTAGTCGAGACCCCATTCCACATCGAAGTCGACTGGCGAGCCGAAGTCGATGCGGCCCGCCGAGCACGCGCCGACTACGACGCCGAGAGTCGAACCCCAGAAATGCTGAAGCGGTTCGGCAAAGAAGCTCGCGAAGAACTGGGCGCAGCGGGCATCCCATTGCTGAGCGCCAAAACCGAACAACGACGCGCTGCCTGGGTCAACAAGAAGATGGTCGACGCCGGCCGAAGCCGAGCCACCTCGCTTGGCTGGCCAGACGTCTACACCTATTCAAAGGCGCTCGGCGAACAGGCCCTGCTCGAGCTGCACGACGAGGTGCCACTCACGGTATTGCGGCCATCGATTATCGAGTCGGCGTGGAGCGAGCCGTTTCCGGGCTGGATTCGTGGCTTCCGTATGGCCGAACCGCTCATCATCAGCTTCGGCAAAGGCGAACTCAACCAGTTCCCCGGGTACCCAGAAGGTGTGGTCGACGTAATCCCAGTCGACATGGTGGCCGCCGCTCTGTGCGCCGCAGCCGCCAACGGGCCGGCGAGCAAACCCGAGATCTTCCAGGTTGCATCGGGTTCGGTCAATCCGCTGCTCTACAAGATGCTCACCGAAACCTGTTTCGAGTGGTTCACCGACAACCCCATCTACGACTCCAAAGGCAACCCCATCGCCGTCGAGGAATGGACATTCACCGGTGCCACCGGCCTCGAGGAAAAACTCGAACGCCTCCAAAAGGCCATGGACGTAGTCGAAAAGACGGTCAACGGATTACCGATCCGCGGGGCCAAGACCGGTATCGCCGAGAAGCTTCAAGAACAACGCCGCATCCTCGACCAAGCCCATGGCTACGTGCAGATCTATGGGGCCTACGGCCGCTGCGAAGCCCTGTACCAAGTCGACCGAACCCTAGCCATGTGGGATTCACTCGAACCCCAAGACCAAGCCGAGTTCGGTTTCGACCCCCGCTCCATCGACTGGCACCACTACATCACCAAGATTCACCTTCCTACCGTTGTGGTCCTGGCCAGGGTCAAGACCACCCCGAGCCGTCGCACCGGACCATCCCGGGCCCAACGACTTCGGACCCAAGTCCTCGACGAACGCCGCTCATTCGCCGCCTTCGATCTCGAAAACACCCTCATCGCGTCCAACGTTGTCGAAAGCTACGCATGGCTCGCAACCCGACACCTCGACCTCGGCGACCGCGTGCGATTCGCAGCGCGCACCCTGGCCGAAGCACCCGGCTTGTGGACCCGCGACCGTCACGACCGCACCGATTTCCTACGCCACTTCTACCGGCGATACAAAGGTGCACCAGTAGAACAGCTCGACGCTGATGCCCTAGAACTCCTCAGCGAACTCATCGTCAAGAAATCGTTCCCAGCGGCAATGCGTCGAGTCCGCCAACACCGCGCTGCCGGTCACCGAACAGTGTTGATCACCGGTGCCCTCGACCTCGCCGTTCAGCCTCTCAAGCCACTGTTCGACGACATCATCGCCGCCGAAATGAGCGTCAGAGGCGGCAAGTACACTGGCGAAATGTTGTCGGTACCGCCAACCGGTGAGGTACGGGCCCAAGTCATGCTCGACTGGGCCAACAGCCACGGCCTCGACCCAGACGAAGGCGTTGCCTACGCCGACTCGGCGTCAGACCTACCCATGCTCGAAGCCGTTGGGTTCCCCGTCGCCGTCAACCCCGAATCTCGGCTATCGACCATTGCCGACAAACGCGGGTGGCTCACCGAAAGCTGGTCGAAATCGCCAGGTGGCCCCCGACCGCTGCTTCCGATTGGGCCCAAAGCCCGCCAACAACGCACCCTTGACCGTTCGTCACTTCTAGCTGGAGCCCGTCGATGAGTTCTCGTCCTGGATTGGTCCTCGAAGTCGAGCGCACCACTCCCCCGATCCTGTTTCACCACGGTGAACAGTTCAAGTTCAACAAACTGCCCGTTGGCAGCCGGGTCATATACCCCAACGAACCGCTCGAACCCATCCAAGACGTCGAGGGCGCCATCCACAATGCGCTGCTCAATCCAATGGGCGACAAGCCACCGCTGCCAGAACTCTTGTTCTCAGGCATGAAGCTCACCATTGCCTTCGACGACATCTCGTTGCCACTGCCACCCATGCAGGCACCAGACATTCGCGGCCGAATCATCGAACAAGTTCTCGACCTGGCCGCGGCGGCCGGAGTCGACGATATTCACATCATCGCCGCCCTTGCGTTGCACCGCCGGATGACCGAAGCAGAGCTACGTCACGCCGTCGGCGACCGCGTGTACGACGCCTTCGCTCCTTATGGCCTGCTTTACAACTTCGATGCCGAAGACCCCGACGGTCTGATGATCCTCGACACGACCAAACACGGCGAAGAAGTACAGATTTCGACCCGTGCCATCGAGAGCGACCTCGTCATCTACGTGAACATCAACCTGGTGTCACTCGACGGCGGCCACAAGAGTGTGGCCACTGGGCTGTCTGGTTACCAGGGCATTCGGCATCATCACAACGTCAAAACCATGCGCAACTCGAAGTCGTTCATGGACAACAAGAACTCCGAACTACACACTCGCAACTGGCGCCTTGGCCGAGTTATTCAGGAGCACCTCAACGTGTTCCAAATCGAGACCACCCTCAACACCGACACCTTCCCCTCTCCATTCGAGTTCCTCCAAAAGCGCGAGTGGGAAATGACGGTCAAAGACCGCGCCATGCTCATGGGCACCAAGGTCGGGCTCGACCACATGCCAAACTCGATGGCCCGCAAGATCCTCCACGGAATTCGATCTCCGTACGGCCTTACGTCGATCCAAGCCGGCGAAGTCGAACCTGTCCACGAAGTAACCATCGAAAACGTTTACAAACAGCAGCTCGTGCGGGTGGAAGGCCAAACCGACATCCTCACCATGGGCCTGCCGTATGTGGGGCCATACAACGTCAACTCGGTCATGAACCCGGTGCTCGTCGCGTGTCTCGGGCTCGGCTACTTCTTCAACTTGTACAAAGGCAAGCCGCTCGTACGCAAGGACGGCGTGGTCATAATCAGCCACCCAACACCGTGGGAGTTCCACCCCGTACACCACCCCAGCTACATCGATTTCTTCGAAGAGGTATTGGCCGATTCGACCGACCCTGAGGTCATCGAAGCCAAGTACGAGAAACGCTACGCCGAAGACGAGTGGTACAAACATCTGTATCGCACCAGCTACGCGTACCACGGAGTTCACCCGTTCTACATGTGGTATTGGTGCGCCCACGCCATGCAGCACCTGAGTCAGGTCATCATCATCGGCGGCGACAATGCCGCGGTGCGACAACTTGGGTTCCGTCCTGCAACAACGATGAACGACGCTCTCGAAATGGCCTCCGAAACCGTTGGTCGGCAACCATCACTCACCCACGTTCACAACCCGCCCCTGCTCATGGCCGATGTGGTCTGACGGAGCCTGACGCACCAATGGCAGACCTCAACCAGACGAAAGCGATTCGCCATCTGTGGCGAAATAGCCGCAAGCTCTCGTCATTGCCGCGCCAGGCCATGGCCAAGTCGCAGTTTCCGCTGCGGTCAGCGCCCACACCACACGGCGTCGCCGCAGCACCATCAGACATTGGCGGCAACTACGACACCGAGTGGGCCCGCGAACCCGGACCCCGGCTAGTACGCCGCGCCTTCCTGAACATGGTCTGGCAACCGATCACCGACTTCTACGCCTCCACCGAGGTTCGCAACGCCGACAGGCTGAAGCCACTCGGTAAGGGCGGTGCAATCTTCGCGGCCAACCACAACAGCCACGCCGACACCGTGGTGCTGATGACAGCACTACCGAAGCCGTGGCGCAACAAACTCTTCATCGCCGGCGCCGCCGACTACTTCTTCACCACCAAGATCACGTCGAGGTTGTCGGCGTTGTTCGTGGGTGCGGTGCCAATCGAACGCACCAGCGTTAGCCGCAAGACCATCGCCGAGCCCATCAAGCTACTAAAACGCGACTGGTCGATGGTTATCTACCCAGAGGGTGGCCGCTCAGTCGACGGGTGGGGTAGCGACTTCAAACCTGGCGCCGCCTTCCTCGCCAAACAATCGGGCGCCCCTGTTGTTCCGGTGCACATCGACGGGACCGGGTCTCTTATGCCCAAGGCCCAGAACTGGCCAACGCGGGCCAAGGTCACGGTCAACTTCGGTTCACCTCTCGATTTCGGCGAAAACGACACCAACACCAGTTTCACCCAACGTATCGAAGCCGCTGTTGCCGCCTTAGCCGACGAGAACCAGACCGACTGGTTCGTCGCCCGCCGCCGCGCCCACGCCGGCATCACACCAAGTCTGCGGGGCCCCGACGCCGCACCGTGGCGCCGCAAATGGGCCACCACCAACAATCGCAACAGCAGCAAACCCCAGTTCCGCCGCAAGAAGTGGCCCTTCATCTAAGTCCCCTCCACCCCACCCCCTCGAACCTGTGCCTAAAACCGCGGTCCTGACCGCGATTCTGGGCACAGGTTGCCGAAAGTCGGTGCCGCGGCACGGCTCCTCGACACAGGTTGCGGGGGTTTGGGACTTTGCGGCTACGGTTTCGGCACCACGACAAAGGGCACAAGATGGCGAAACCACCGATAGTTGAAGGCGTCGACCCAGACGAGTTGAAGATGTTCAACTTTGCGGTGTGGTCGTTCAAGCAGGGCGAGCTGGTGTCGGCCATGATCCACCTCGGCGATCGGCTCGGTCTATACAAGGCAATGATGGGCCAAGGGCCGATCACGTCGACTGCCCTAGCCAAAGAAACCGACACGCATGAACGATTCGTTCGCGAGTGGCTTCTCGGCCAGGCCGCGGCGCGCCTGGTGGTTCGCCACGATGAGACGACCTTCGAGCTGACCGCTCTTCAGGCCGCGGTTCTGGCCGACGAGGAAGGGTCGATCTCGTTCTCTGCGGGAGCCTTCCGCGGTGGATTCTCCGACGAACACGTCGATGCCCTCGAGCGATCGTTCAGGTCCGGCATTGGCATTACGTATGAAGAACAGGGCCCCGGTCCAGCTGCCGGACTGGCCCGCATGACTGCACCGTGGACTCGCCACGGGCTTGAGAGCCACATTCTTCGGGCCGTCGACGGCCTGATCGATCGGCTCGAATCAGGAATCGATGTTGCCGATCTTGGTTGTGGCGGCGGCGTGCTCGCTTGCCGCCTGGCCGAGCTGTACCCGAACTCGACCATCAGCGGGTTCGACCCGTCGGCCACGGCAATCGGTCTGGCCACCGATCGGGCCGAGGCGGCTGGTCTGACCAACGTTACGTTTACCGAAGCATTCGCCGAAGACCTCGAACCGACACCGAACTACGACTTCATCACTACGTTCGACGTTTTGCACGATATGCCCAGGCCCGACCGCGCCATAGCCGCCGTCAAACAGACACTGCGGCCCGACGGTGCCTGGCTCGTTAAGGACATCCGTTCGGCTGGCGACTGGGACCGCGACAAGAAGAACCCGATGCTCGCACTGATGTACGGATTCTCGGTGGCGTCGTGCCTTCAGTCGGCTATGTCCGAACCAGGAGGCATGGGTCTTGGCACGCTCGG
>JAADHX010000042.1:7882-13048 GCA_013151655.1 Actinomycetota bacterium | reverse complement strand
TGAAGTTCAGCTCGACGTGGCTGAGCTGGCCGGAATCTCCCGCGAGGCGTTCGCCGTGCGCCTCGACGACATGCAGGCCGAGTTCAAGCAGTCGGTCATCGACGACCACAACGCGGCCATCGAAGCCGGCGTTTCTGGCGTACCGGCCGTAGTGGTCGACGACAAGTACCTAGTCAGTGGCGCGGTCGACACCGCTCACTACGTCAAGGTCATCGAGCACGTTCTAGCCGAACGCGAGACAGGCTAAAGACGAGATGGGTGAACTGGGTCGACTAGATCGGCTTCGATCGTGACGTCTCGTTCGGAGTTCTGGCTTAGCAGATCGGATCGCTCGCGCGCCGCGTGGAGTTCGAGGTCGCACGCTTGATCTTTCAGAACCGCAGCCCTGACAGTGATGGTGTCTTTGTCGAAGTCCGCAGACACAGAACGAACTACCTGGCGCCCACCGCGATCAAGACCAATGGCAACCCGTAGTAGCCCAGCCAGTTGCCTCACGAGGTTCTGGTCGGCGTGGTTCAGGGCTGCGAACGGTCGGTGTTTTTGCTTTGGTGCGCTTTTGCGGTGGTACCTGGCTACTTGGGCGATGAGCTCGCGTTCATGATTGGTGAACCCGGCGAGTTGTTCGTCGTTGCTGATGAGGTAATAGCTGTGTTTGTGATGGGCGCTGTGAGCCACGAACACCCCGATGTTGTGCATCAGGCCTGCGGTCTCAAGCAGGTCTCGTTCCGCGACGCCTAACCGGTGAAGGCCGGATAGTTCGTCGAATAGCTGGAGGGCCAGGTCGGTGATGTGTTCGGCGTGATCCAGATCTTCTCTATACCGTCGGGCCACGGCCAGCGCGCTCCGTCGCCGGAGGTCGCTGAGGTGATGGAAGGTCTTGATGTCGCCTCGGCGGTTTATCGCATCGAGCACGATTCCGGACCGCAACGCATGATCTGAGATACGCCACTCCTCGACCCCGAACTGGGTTGTTATCTCGTCGAGGAGTACAGCTCCGCCGGCGATGATGTCGGCTCGACGTTCATCCAGACCCGACCGTTTCAGACGCTGCTTCGGGGTCTCGGACAGCAACTCGATCGTTAGTTCGTGTAGGTCGGTTGCGAGAAGAACCTCGGGGTTGCCCGCAAGAATCGCCAGGGTTTCGGCCGTGCCGGAAGTGGCGATGGCGATTGTGGGTTTCAGGCCGAGGGCGACCTCGCGAAAGCTGGCGAGAAAACTCGAAACGTGGCGCCGACAATCGTCGATTGCCCCGGGAGAGTCCAGCCCGCCGGCGAAGAAGCGTTCGGTGAGTCTGATGGCCCCAAGTTTGACGCTTCGCAGCAGCACCGGGGTTGTGTCGCGGCCGACGATGAACTCAGTCGATCCACCGCCAATATCGACAACCAAGTGGGTGGTTCCGGCCAATGGAAGGGCTTGAAGCACACCCAGGTGGATCAGCCTCGCCTCCTCCGGTCCGCTGATCACCTCGACTACTACACCGGCCTCGTCGCGGGCTCTATCGATGAAGTCGGCTCGATTCGAAGCTTCGCGAACCGCACTAGTAGCGAACGCCGAAATCGGCGCGTCCCAGTTGCTCGCAATCCCGACGAATCGTCGAAGCGTCGCCAAACCTCGGTCGATGGCCTCGGGGTCAAGACGTTTCATGTCGCCGGCGCCCGAACCGAGCCGGATGGGATCGCGCTCGCGTGTGAGAACTCTGAAACTGCCGCCTTCAACAATCTCAGCCACGAGCAGATGTAGCGAGTTAGTCCCAATATCGATTGCTGCGATGGCCGGAGTCACTTCGGGGACGGTAGTCGGCCGAAGCAGCGAATAGCTTGTTACAGCATGGCCAAGCCAAACGTACTTTTTATTATCACCGACCAACAACGCTCAGACCACGTCGGGTTCGCCGGCAACTCAACTATCTCAACCCCGAACCTCGATGACCTGGCTCGGCGGAGCACCGTGTTCGAAAACACGTTCGTGTCGAACCCGATCTGCATGCCAAATCGGTCGACCATCATGACTGGGCGTATGCCATCGGCCCACGGTGTGATCTTCAACGATCGATCGCTGGCCCCAACGTCGAACACGTTCGTTAGGCAGCTTCGCAATGTTGGCTACCAGACGGCGCTGATCGGTAAGTCGCACCTTCAGAACGGGATGAGCCGCAATGTTGTAGCCGACCTACCTGGCGAACCCGGAGTGTTCGATCGCTGGCCGGCCGGCTGGGACGAGATCGAGAACATTAGTCGATACAAGAATGCTGATTTCGTCGACCCTGACGACTTTTACGGCTTCGGAACGATCGAGCTCACGCTGGGCCACGGTGCTCAGGTCGGGGGCCATCACTATCGCTGGGCCCGCGACCAAGGGGCGACTCACGAACAACTTGTTGCCGGGTTTCGACATGACGGCGAAGTGCCTGACCGTTCGCCGCTGTGGTGGCAGATTCACGGCCTGCCGTTCGCCGACGAGTTGTACTCGACGAACTTTGTGACCGACAGAACTGTCGAGTTCATCGAGCAGAGTCACTCAAAGGGGCAACCATGGATGGCGTGGTGTTCTTATCCCGATCCGCACCATCCCCTTTCGCCACCAGACCAATGGTTGAACCGCCACGACCCGGCCGATATCGAGCTCCCCGAAACCTTCCACGACCCTGGCGACGACTGGCCCCCGCACCTTTCGCTAATGCGGTCCTTGCGGCCGAGCCGAACCAACTTCGTACGACCGTTCGGCCCAACGCCCGAGCAGACAAAGGCCGCTATTGCTGTCACCTACGGAATGATCGAGTTTGTAGACGAGGGCGTTGGCAAGGTTCTCGCGACGTTGCGGGAGCTTGGCATCGACGACAACACCATCGTCGTGTTCACCAGTGATCACGGGGACATGATGGGCGACCATGGTCTGATGTTGAAGCTCGCGATGCACTTTCAAGGCTGTATCCGAGTGCCGTTGCTCATTCACGCGCCAGGTAGGTCTGCGGCGCGAACGTCGTCGCTCGCTTCGAGCATCGATCTGCCGCACACGATTCTCGACTTGTGTGGCGTCGATGAATATCGGGGCATGCAAGGTCGCAGCCTTGTCCCGATGCTCGACGACCCGACCGCTTCGGCCAGAGATCACGTCCTGATCGAGGAGGACTTTCCGCTATCGCAGTTCGGACCGGGACCACCGGTCAAGACACGAACTTTGGTTACCAACGAGGGCCGCTATACCCGCGACAACGAAGGCCACGAGCAGCTGTTCGATCTGGCGAACGATCCCGGCGAACTCGTAGATCTCAGCACGCGACCCAAATCGGCGCCACGAAATGGTTAGTGCCTTAACTGACGCTCTCATCTCAGCCGACGATCTCTGTCGGGTCGAACCCATGCCTGGCGTCCAATACAGCTAGTTTTGCGGGAGTGGCTCATCAAACGTCGTTCAGGGTTCGTTTTGGTGAACTTGATCCCTATCGTCACGTGAATCACACGGTGTATCTCACTTGGCTCGAAGCCGGTCGGGTTGAGGCGCTGGAAGATCACGGGTTGGGGCTCGACAAACTTCAGGACGAAGGCGTCCAGATAGTGGTCGCCAACCTCGACATCAAGTTCCACCGCCCTGCTGTTGCCGGCGACGAAGTGACTATCGAAACCAAAGTGTTTGAGGTACGGCGGGCGTCGTCGACATGGGACCAGAGGGTGCTTCGCGGCGATGAGGTCTTGGCGTCGGCGACGGTCCGAATCGCGATTTGCAACGAGGCTGGCAAACCAACCCGCCCCCCAGCCGGTCTCATCGAACAGTTAGCAGCTATTGGAGCTTGAGGATGTCAAAGCGTGTTCGTCGTCACGTCAATGTGGCAGGCATCGGAATCGTCGTCGCGCTCGTTGTCTATCTTGTTCTTGGCAAAACGCCGGAGGTGTGGCAAGAAGTGTCCTTCGGGACCAAGGCGGAGGACACTCATTGGAAGCTCAGCGTGGCGTCGGCGTCTGCGGCCTCGGTGCTGCTGGCCGCGACCCTGACGGTCGGACCAATCAGAGTGTTGCGCGGCGGCGCACCCGCTGTTCACCTGCCCATTCGGAGAACTCTCGGAGTGTGGACCGCAGTCTTTGCGTCGGTGCACGCTGTACTTGGCGCGACGATCCACACCGTAGGAATCAAAGTATGGACGCCCTTTACTGTTGGCCTTGATTCTTCGGGAGCGCTGATCTTCACCGTTGTGGTTTGGTTAGGGCTGTTTTCGCTAGTGCTGCTCGTTGGCTTGGCCGTGATTTCGCGATCCGTCTCGATGAGACGATTCGGGTCCAAACGATGGAAGGCCTTGCAGCGAAGCTCGTACGCGGCCGCCATCGCGATACTTGGCCACATGCTCTTGATTCAACGACATGAGCAGCGGCTCTCACGGCACATTGCCATAGCCGTTCTGCCCTTTGTGGTCGTGTTCGTGATGCAAACCGCTGCGTTCGTCCGAACCCGATATACCACTCCCGTCACCGCCGCAACCTCCGGTTGCTAACCGGGTTCTCCCTCTCACTCCGTTCGAGCGATAACCCGAAGCCATGACTACCTCTCCTGTCAGCGGCATGTGTTCGCCCGCAAGCATTTCCCGGTGACGGTGCCGCGTTCTGTTGCTTAGATGGAGCCTTCGATACTCAGACGATTCGGCGGCGATGGGCCCAATCGGTTAGCTCGTGTCGGTTCGACAGTTGGAGTTTGCGCAGCACCGACGAGGCGTGGGTTTCGACTGTCTTGACCGAGATCGACAGTCGTCTGGCGATTTCTTTGTAGGCGAACCCCCTTGCGAGCAAACGAAGTACCTCACGTTCGCGTGCTGTTAGCTGATCGAGCTCAGGGTCCGACGGCGTTGGAATTGTGTTGGCGAACGCGTCGAGAACGAAGCCGGCCAGCCGTGGAGAGAACACGGCGTCGCCGTCGGCCACTCGTCTGACAGCATCGACCAGGTCGGCCGGGCCGATGTTCTTGGTGACGTAGCCACGTGCCCCCGCTCTGATGACGGCGATGACATCATCGGCTTGATCAGATACCGACAGAGCCAAGAATGTGGTGTCGATGTCGCGCCTAATGCAGCCCTCGATGACAGCAGGGCCATTGCCTCCTGGCAGGTGAACATCGAGCAACACCACGTCGGGTTTCTGCGACACGATCGCGTCGATTGCATCGTCGACATCGGCTGCCTCG
>JAADHX010000042.1:0-7871 GCA_013151655.1 Actinomycetota bacterium | reverse complement strand
CGGGTTCGAGCGCCGAGCGAATGCCGGATCGAACCAGTTCGTGGTCATCCACGATCACGACCCGAATTGGCCGCAACTCCTGGGATGTCTTGGTGTTGGGCTGGGTCATGTGGAGGGGTTCCTTGGCATGGTCATCTCGACTTCGGTTCCGTTACCGACCGATGCGTGGATCGACGCCGAACCGCCGAGGCGGTGTATACGCCCCTCGATCGAGTCGCGAATTCCACGGCGGTCCGCAGGGATTGCAGCAACATCAAAGCCTGCTCCGGTGTCGCGTACGAACACATCCACCGAGGTTGGCGCTACTTCGGCAAACACGTCGATCCGAGCAGATCCGCTGTGTTTGGCAGCATTGTGCATGGCCTCTCGGGCGGCCATGATCAGTCCAGATATGGCGTTGTCGGCTTCGACGTCGCCGACAACCACAACCTCGATCGGAATTCCGTGCAACTCCTCGACATGGGTCGCTGCCGTCTCGAGGCCCTCCTTGAGTCGTTCGCTCAGCCCGACGCGGCCGTCTCCGTGTAACCACGAACGCAGCTCGCGTTCCTGACGGCGGGCCAGGTTCACCATTGTCTGGGGGTCTTCTTGGTTTCGTTGGATCAGGGCCAACGTCTGAAGAACCGAATCGTGCAACTGAGCGGCCAGTTCGCTTCGTTCCTCGGAGCGAACCCGGCGGCGCCGTTCGTCGAACAGTTCGTTGGCCGTTCGCCAGATCCACGGCCCAAGCACCAGGGCCACACCAAGCGACAGCACCACGGCTGCGAGAACAGTGTCACGGGCGGCGCCAACGTCGAGGTTGAAGGCCAGCAACGCGACTATTCCGAGGATTGCCAGCACCAATCCGCCCCCGATTCGAGCGGCGATCCACCATCGAGACCCGTGTCCTCCGGTCATTCCGGTAGCGACGCCCACATCGAGGTCGGTCTGTTGGGCAGCCACGACGAAACTTGCAGCCAGCGCAGCAACGGGCCATACCAGCGAATCGACGAACCCGAACCCGATGACCCGCGCCCCCAGAAGCAGGCCGAGCGTCGCAAGCCCGAGCCCGATCGTTCGTTCAAGTTCGGCCGTATGAGGTAGCGACAGCGGCGCTAAGGGGTTTCGTTTCGCGATTTGACTAAGGATCCACATGGCGAGGTACAGGATGAGTCCGAGGCCGCCAGCGGTGCCGAGAACCACAAACGCTGCTCGTACGAACAACACGTCAACAGCAAGAAGGTTGGCAATACCAGCGGCCGTGCCCGTCAGGACGCGAGCATCGACATCAGCTCGGTAGGCATGCCACCAGGTGGGGCCAGTCTCTCGACGGAACAACATTGAGTCAATGATCGCGCTATTTGGCCCGTTTGGCATCAGGGACGAACCCCGAACCAACCCTGAGACCAATCGTGAATCCCAGGGATGGTTCAGGGTGGTTCCCGATGGCAATGGTCTCGTTGGATTGTCACCATGAGGACATGGAAGAGTCCCCACCGATGACCGAACCACCAGCGGACCCGATTCCGGGCCAACCGCCGCGCCGCCTAACCAGAAGCGCCGACTGTCGCGTCGGCGGCGTTGCTGCTGGTTTTGCCGAGTACTTCGACATCGATCCAACTCTCGCTCGTCTGGCCGCTGTTGTGCTGCTGATTGTTTCGTTTGGATCTGTTCTGTTGGCATACGTGGTCCTGTGGGTCGTGCTGCCTTCGGCCAACGGCGAGGCGGCCCTCGATCAGTTCGCGGCACGGCACCACATGCCATCGCGGCTTACCAACTCGCAGTGGGCGGGCGTCGACCGGAACAAATGGGTACTTGGCGGCATCGTCGCGGTATTGATCTCTAGTGGTCTGATCTTCGATGACTGGGTGTTCGGCTCTGAATCGATCGGCGGAGCGTTCCTGCCGATCTTGTTAATCGGACTTGGCGTCTTGTTGATGACAAGGAGGGGAGGGCCAGCCGCTACCGCTCCCGACGAGGCCCCAACCCCAACTGCGGGCGCCGGCGCGACGACAGATCCGCCCCCCGCACCAAACCCATCGTTTTCATCGGGTGATGGTGGCCCGCTCGTGCCGTACGAGCGCCCAGGAGGCTTTCCCGAACCACCGTCCGTCGCGTCGTCACCGAAGTCGCCTGGAGTCATTACCCCGGTTGTTCTTAGCGCGATGCTTGGCAGCGCCGGTGTGATTCTCCTGCTCGACCAAGCCGGGGCTATTGATGCAACACTCGGGCTCGGCGGCGCCGTCTGGTTGTTTCTAAATGGTGCCGGGCTTCTCCTTGCCGCCTTCAGAGGAAGAGCGCCGGGGTTGATCTTGATTGGCGTGTTGGTCGCCGTCGGAACGCTCGGCGCATCGATCATCGACCCAATCATCGAAGATGGGTCTGGTGATCGAAGGATCGTGGTCACAGATATCTCCGACCTCAAGGACGAGTACCGCCTGGGAGCGGGTTCTTTAAAGGTCGACCTATCCCAACTCGATCTCAACGGAGAGACCAGAACGGTCGATATAGATCTAGCTGTGGGCGAGTTAAGGGTCGACTTGCCCGACGAACCGACCCTCATTGTTCATCTTGGGAACACCATCGGAGATTTGGCTTGGCGAGATTTCGCGACCGGGCCCGATGGCACCGAACGTTTCCAAGATGAGGAGGGATTCGGGAACGAATTCGATGTGTCAGTAGCGGGCGATCCTGATGCTGGAACCTTGATCATCAACATTCACGGTCGTATCGGACAGGTCGTGGTTAGCCGTGTTCGATAACTCGCTTCCAAGACACAAACTCAACTTTGGCCCGCTCGTGTTCGCCATTGCCTTTATCACGATTGGTATCTCGGCCGTGGTCGACGCCTCATTCGACCAAAGTGTGTCCTGGTTGTGGGGCGCAGCGCTGGTGGTGCTCGGGATTGCTGGCGTGGCAACAGTCATCGACCGTCAACGGCCGGCGAGTTCGACAGCAGAAGCCGAACCGTCGGACAGTTCTGGAAAAGAGGCCTCCGAGGAGTCCTGACCATGCGCACCTCCGGTTGGCCGATGCGAAGCTTCGGCCGGTGTCGGGCCGTCGCTAGCTGACGGGTTGCCACACGCCGTGGAAGTATGGTCGGCCGAAGTTGCTGAATTAGTGACCACGTTCTTGTTGCGTCTCGATTGATCGAGTGTCCCTACCACCGCATCGTCGTCGGCTAGGTGGTCTCGGTGCTCGTGGCGCCGCGGCCTGAACCGGCGTCTTGACGAGCAGGCGGCGCAGGTGAGTCCAGGTGCGCAAGGTGAACGGTCGTTTGTGGGAATGGGATTTCGATGCCGACCTCGTCGAATCGATCCTTGATCATCTTGCGAAGTAAGCGGCCTGTGGCCCACTGTTCGGCCGGGTCGGTCTTGACGGCAAGTCGGATGCTGATGGCCGAGTCGCCAAGCTCCTGGACGCCCCACACTTCAGGCTCCTCGAGGATCGTGGCCTCCTCGAGATTCTCGCGCCACAACACATCGGCGACCTCTTTCAAGGTTTCCATGGCCAGGTCGAGGTCGGTGTCGTAGGCGACGCCGATGTCGAGAACACTTCTGGCCCACAGTTGCGACATGTTGCCGACTCGACGGATCTCGCCGTTGGGTACGACCCAAAGTACGCCGTGAACGTCGCGGACCCGTGTTGTGCGCATCGACACCGCCTCGACAGTGCCGATGGCATCGCCGACATCGACCACGTCGCCAACTCCGTACTGATCCTCGATGATGATAAAGATGCCGGCCAGGAAGTCGCGCACCAACGACTGGGCACCGAATCCAATGGCTACCCCGGCAATCCCAGCCCCGGCAATGAGTGGTCCGAGGTTGATGCCGACTTCGCCGAGTGCGATGAGCAAAGCGAGTGTCCAGATGGTGCCAGCGGCAAGGCTCTTAAGAACAGCGTTGAGCGTCACGGCTCTTTGCCGGGAACGCTCAGACGATTGCGTTAGCTGTTCGAGGCGTTTCGCGGCTCGATGAGGCAAGAAGTCGGCCTTCTCGAGGCGATCCCTTTCGTTTTGGGTCGTAGCTGTTTCTCGGCGCGCGATGAGTTCGGCTATCGCCCCGTCGATAAATCGTTTAGCCAACCGGGTGAGAACCCATGCCACGGCCAAGATGACGAGAATGGTTATTGGCTTCTCGACCGCCCATTCCGATGCCTTGGCTGCCAGGTCAGAGTCGGTCCAGTCGTGCACAAGTTCACAAACGGTGCCAGGCTCACGACCGCAGGCCGTTTGCAGATCGGCGAGTAGCTCGGCGCCAAGAAGTGTTGCCATTGACTGATGGTCGCGCACCGATGCCGCTTCGGTTGTGATGGTCGGCCATAGTTGTGACTCAGATCGAGGAGAGTCCATATGAATGATTCGTCGTCAATGAGTGCCGTCGATGCCGTGCTGACGAAGCGAGATGTTCGCCACTACCAGAACAAGCCGGTATCGGACGAACATCGTGAACGACTGATTCAGGCCGCACGAATGGCTGGAAGCGCCAAGAACGCCGAAGTGAATCGTCTGATGCTCATCGACGATGCTGAGGTTGCCGAACGCCTCGCTGGCGCCGGCGACTTCTCGGCCTGGATCGGGTCGGCTCCGCTGATAATCGGTTTCGTAACACCCTTTGAGTTCGACCGTCCATTCGACGTCGGGCGAATGGCCCAAAACACCATGATCGTGGCCCATTCCCTGGGTCTCGCTACGTGCCCGGTCACCCTCCACCACGAGGACATAACACGCGCAATCCTTGGCATTCCCGAGGATCACCACATGCTGATGGTTGTCACCGTTGGGTACCCGGTAGCGGACGCGCCGCCATCGCCCTTGAAGCGCGTGAGGGTCGGCTCCGACGAACTAGTCCACGAGAACGCCTGGCGATAGATCTGGGCGCCGTCTAGCAACAGCCACGGTGCCAAAGGCATGGTCCCACCATGGAACTGTGACCCCAAAGTTCGATCTGGTGGCTTCCTCGTGGTGCACCCGATGATGTTCGACCCTGGCGTCGTTGACCGTGCCGGGGCAGTGGTGAATACGCCAGTGCACAGTCTCATACACCGAGTAACCAACCGTGAAACCGACCCATCCGGCCCAGGCATCGCGGTGACGGACCATCACCGGAACACCAGAGCTAACTGCCGCCACGGCCACGTGTCCAAGCAACCGGAGGAAAAGCGATGTCCTGAGCGGCTCGCGATGATGGGACCGATGCTCAGCGGCAACTAGTCGAATCAATGCTTGGCGCGCCCGACCGCCTAAAGTCGAACGGCTGCGTGTGGGCCTAAAGTGAAACGCGCCGCGGTGCATGGCGTACTCGGTACCCGTCCACAGGACCCAACCCAACGTGGTCGCTGCGATTTGTCGCCGTTGCATGGGTTAAGTGTGGCCTCTATCGCCGCACATGTCATTGCGCCGGTCGAGTCGCACCGTGGTCGCGCTGGGCGAATGGGGTGTTTGGACCTAGGATCATTGCTGAATATGGACTTTGATATTCAAGAACGCAGACGATCCCGGCCTGGGAGAACGCGAGCGCTCCCATGGGTTGCAGGGGCTCTATTGTTGGTGGCCACCCTTGTTGTGACGCTGGTTGAGCGGAACCACAACGCATCCGGACAGGCGGCCGCTCACGACGCTGCAACCACAGTGTTCTCGAACTCAGTAGCAGCGACAGAACACCGTCTCTCGCTGGAGCAAGCGAAACTTACCCTGTTCATCAAGGGCGTCGCCTCGCACGCCAGTATCTCAGCCGGCAACGAGGCGCTATCACTCAACGATTACGTTGCGGCGCTTCCGCTCGATCGCAAGATTCCCGCGGTTCGACTCGTTGTGGTCGCCGACAAGTCCGGGCAAGGAACCATCCTCGAAGCATCATCTCTCAGCGGTGACCTGCAAGCCGAGCTAGTGGGTTCACCCACGAACGCATATCAAGGCCTCGATAGCGCCATTGCGACCTCCGAGATAGACGCGATGCCGGCTGTTGGGGCGACCAACGGAAACGATGTTGAGGGGGCGGACGCCAGCGAGCGGGTATGGCTTGCGGTACCGGTACCAGGCGTCGACGGTCGTTTCGTTGCGGCCCAGTTCGAGGGCGGCGTGTTCCTGAGTCCGGCGCTCGACGTGGACGGAACTATGGCCTCGTTGCGTCCCTTCTCGGCCGACTTCGTGATATCTAGACCGTCGGAGTCACCAGTGCAGTTCGCTGGGCCCGCTAGTGGTTCCATCGGGCGTTCTCCATCTGGCGACAGGTTCACTTACGCCGGTGAGGTTGATGTTTTCGGATCTCCGTGGCGGCTCGACGTGCTCAGCTCGGCCGACTTTCTTGAGATCCCAAACTCGCATCACAGTCTCTTCTGGCCCGTTGGCGGCACGCTTCTATCCATAGCCGTAGTGGCACTCTTGTTGATGCAACAGCGCGACGGTCGACGACAGCTTGAGAGCAGCGCTGCACTGACGCGTTCGAGCCGTCGGTTTACCACCGGGTTCGAGAATGCTCCGATAGGCATGGCCGAGGTCGATGTGCATGGCAGGGTGGTTAGATCCAACGCCACGATGCGACTCCAACTCGGACGCGATGCTCTCGACGGTGTAGAACTGCCAAGCCTGCTACACCCGGACGACTCTTCGGCGCACGCCGAACAAAGAGGTCGTCTCGACAATGGTGTCACAGCAAGCGCCCAGCTCGATGTTCGATATCTGCGACCCGACGGCCGCCAGTTGTGGGTGACCGAATCGATCTCGGCTCTCGATCGAGCTGGCGACCCTGACCGTCACTACCTCATCCAACAGTTAGACACGACCGATCGTCACGAAGCCGAAGTTACCCTTCACACCCTCGCATTCAGCGACTCGTTGACCGGTTTGCCCAACAAGGCCGCTCTGATGCAACAACTCGACCAACAGTTGGTGGTGACCGAGTCGTCGGGCGATCAGTTCGCCTTTTTATTCATCGACCTTGACCTCTTCAAAGTAGTCAACGACAGCCTGGGACACGGTGCGGGCGATTATGTAATCAAAGTCATCGCCGAACGAATCACCGCCGCGCTTCCAGGGAACCACCGAGTGGCCCGATTCGGCGGCGACGAGTTCACCATCCTTTGCCCCGAGATATGCGATTCCAACAAGATCGAAGAGTTCTCCGTCGGGCTGCTTAAGTCCATCGGCGAACCGATCGACCTTGCCGGGGTGCCTGTATCGATCACGGCCAGCATCGGCTACACCCTTAGCTCCTCAGGGGACACACCAGAGACCTTGCTGCGCGACGCCGATGCAGCTATGTACAAGGCCAAGGCAAACGGTCGAAATCGAGTGATGCGTTTCGTCGGCCCGATGCGGCGCGAAGCCGTCGAGCGGTTCGACATTGAGGCATCACTGCGGTTGGCCATCGACCGCGACGAGTTCGACATCTACTACCAGCCAATGGTCGATTTGGCCACCGACCGAATCGTGGGCGTCGAAGCGTTGCTCCGCTGGGAACATCCAGACCGCGGGCTTCTCGAACCAGGGGCGTTTCTCGACGTCGCTCGCGAGTCAGGGCTACTCGATGAGATCGATGCTATGACGCTGGCGAAGGCTTGGAAACAGCTCGATCAGTGGGTTCACCACCGCGCCGCGGCCAAAGAGTGGCACTTGGCTGTCAACTGTTCGTCGCAGTGGTTCCAGGATGGGCGGTTGCGAACGTTGCTGCCAGAAGTTCTCGACTCGACGAGCCTCGACCCATCGCGTTTGTGGCTTGAACTAACCGAGTCCGACTTGTTGCACGACACCAAACAGACCACCGCCGAGCTCGATGCGTTGCACTCGATCGGCGTCAAGGTAGCCCTAGACGACTTCGGAACCGGGTTCAGTTCACTTAGCTATTTGAGCCGCTTTGACATAGATCGTCTCAAGATCGACCAGTCGTTCA
>JAADHX010000275.1 GCA_013151655.1 Actinomycetota bacterium | reverse complement strand
AGCCCAGATGCTCGAGGAGTTGGTTTCCGAAGTCGCCGCGCTGGGCGTTACGCTGCACCTAAGCGACGTCAAGGGTCCTGTCCGAGACGTTCTGCGTCGAGCCGGCATTTGGCAGCGGCTTGGCGATCGAGTTCACACATCTACCAACGATGCAGTAGCTGCGATCCGAGGCCACCTCAGCGCCCCACACGATCAACGCCGATTCGGCATCGACGAACACCCAACCGCACCTATGGAGAAACGATGACCGCAACCACAATCCCAACTCAGGCAGCCACAGCCCTGACGTCCGCCCCGATTACCCCCGAACAGCTTGCCGAGCTACGCAGCAACGACCCAGCGGTTCGTATCCTCGACGTACGAACCGGCGGCGAATACGAAACAGCCCACATCGCCGGTTCGTACAACGTTCCACTCGACACGCTGGCCGAACATGCCCGCGACCTTGCTGCTGTCGACCACCAGGTTGTGCTTGTTTGTCAGACCGGCGGCCGGGCCACTCAGGCCCACGGAACTCTCACCAGCGCTGGCAAAGACACGCTTCACGTACTCGTTGGGGGAATGGTCGCTTGGGAAGCATCAGGGGGCGATGTGGTTAGGGGCACCACCGAGAGGTGGGCCATGGATCGACAGGTACGTCTTACCGCAGGTTCGCTCGTCCTTGGCGCAATCGGAGCCAGCCTCGCGATTCCGAAGGCCAAGTGGATCGCCGGGGGTGTCGGAGCCGGTCTGACCTACTCGGCACTGTCGAACACGTGTGCCATGGCCGCTGTGCTCTCCAAGCTGCCTTACAACCAGACCGACGCCTGCGATATCGCTGGCGTGCTCGACAGTCTCCACGAAGAAACCGCCACCGAGGCTCGCTGAAATGGCTCACACAGATCACCCGGTGAACGACTTTGTCACCGCTGTTGGCTCAGATGGTCAGCTAATCGATGTTCGCGAACCAAGCGAGGTCGCCGAGGGCACTTTGCCAGGCGCCACCAATGTTCCGCTCGGAGAGCTTGCCGGCAGGCTTGGCGAACTCGACAGAAGCCGTCGGGTCGTGACCTTGTGTCGCAGCGGTGGTCGCAGCACCATTGCAGCTGAAGAACTCACCGAAGCCGGATTTGGCGATGTTGTAAATCTCGAAGGCGGAATGCTCGGCTACGAAGGCTAAGCCCGCGTCCAAACCAAACTCAACACCAAGAGGACCCACCATGAAGTTCACGCAGTACTACCTCGATTGCCTCTCACAGGCTTCCTACCTCATCGGCGATCCAACCACGGGTCGTGCGGTGGTGGTCGATCCCCGACGAGATATCGACGAATACGTTCGCGATGCCGCCGCTGAAGGTCTGACCATCGAGTTGGTCATCGAGACGCACTTCCACGCCGACTTCTTGTCCGGCCACCTCGAGCTTGCGGCCGCGACCGGCGCCGAGATTGGCTACTCGTCGGTAGCAACAACAGAGTTTGAGTCGCGACCTCTTGCCGACGGCGAGAGGATCGAACTTGGCGAGGTCGTTCTCGAGATCATGCACACGCCGGGGCACACGCCTGAGTCTCTCAGTGTTGTGGTGTGGGACACGCGAATGACGAGGCGCCGTGGGGCGTGCTGACAGGCGACACACTGTTTATAGGCGATGTTGGTCGTCCTGACCTGTTGTCGTCGATCGGGTTCTCAAAAGACGAGTTGGCCAAGGACCTTTACAACAGCATCCAAACCAAGCTGATGCCGTTACCAGACGCCACCAGAGTGTTTCCCGGTCATGGCGCGGGCTCGGCCTGTGGCAAGAACCTATCGACAGACACTTCGTCCACCATGGGCGAGCAGCGGGCCAGCAACTACGCGCTCAAAGCGACCGACGAGGCAACGTTCATCGAGCTCGTAACCGAGGGCCAGGCCCCGCCGCCGAGCTACTTCATCTACGACGCGGTGCTCAATCGCAAGGACCGGCCACTACTCGACGAGGCCGCAGCGCCAGACGCTCTGTCGCTTAGCGAGTTCGATACCAAGGTGACCAACGGAGCCATGATCATCGATGGTCGCACTCCAGAAGACTTCGCCCTCGGACACCTCACGGGCTCGATAAATGTAGGCATGGCCGGCCGTTACGCCGAGTTCGCGGGTTCGGTGGTCCCGAGCGATGTCGACATGGTGCTTTTGGTTGACGAAGGTTTCGAAACTGAGGCGAAGAACCGCCTGGCCCGCATCGGATTCGACCGTGTTGTCGGCTACCTGGAACACCCGGTGGCAGCGATGCTCGACAATCCCAATCGTGTCCAGCGCGCTTCGCGAATGACCGCCACCGAGTTTGCTGATCGACGCGACGGCATCGAAGACCTTCAGCTACTCGATGTTCGCGGACCAGGAGAGGTTGCCCTCGGGACCATCGAAGGCAGCGGGCACATTCCCGTCGGCCAGTTGCCAACCCGTCTCGATGAACTCGTGTCGACCAAGCCGACTGTTGTATTTTGTGCCGGTGGATATCGGTCTTCGGTCGCTGCCAGCGTATTGCGTGAGGCCGGATTCGTTGACGTTTCGGACATCATCGGCGGTTATGCGGCCTGGACTGAGATGGCAGCCGTACCGAGCCAGCGGTAACGCATGGGTAACCCGATCGACCGCGGAACGCTCGACACTTTGATGGACGCTGGTCGTGCCGCGGTCGAGTTCAACTCGCCCATGTCGACGGCTCGGGCCGACTCGATCGTCGAATCGATCGCCGGGAGGACCTACAGCGTCGCGTCTCCAACGATGGTCGACTTCGGCTGTGGTCGAGGACGATTGATACAGAAAGTCGTCGAGCGAAGTCCCGGCGGTCGCGGGTTGGGGCTCGACACCGACGAGACGTCGTTGGCCGCGGCGCGACACGACGCGGCCACGACCGGACTTGCCGAGCGAGTGAACTTTCAGGCTGTCGACGCCAGTGCGTGGAAGGGTGTTTGTGACGTGGCGATCTGTGTCGGATCGTCGCACATCTTTGGAGGGCCCGCGGAGATGTTCAAGTCGCTCGCGGCCCAACAGCCCGAGGTCGCCGTTGTCGGGTTGGAGATGTGGGAGGCCGAACCAACAGCGTGGTGTCTTGAGCAATTCGGCGAAATGGCACCCGGGATCGACAGTCTCGGCGAACAGGCGCGAGCGGCTGGATGGCAGGTGGAGGCGCAGTCGACGTCGAGTCTTGCCGAGTGGGATGGGTTCGAGGAGACTTGGATTGGCGGCGTGCGCTCCTTAGGAACAGATGTTGCGGTTGGTTTCGCCTCCGAACGGTACGAGGCCTATCAGCGATATCGCGGCGTCTTGGGTTTCGGGTGGTTGACGCTAGTCAGGTAAAGGCCAACAGCCCGGCGAACACTTCCTCACCGTCAACATCTAGACCCTTGCGTTCGAACCAAGTGCAGACGTTCAGAACGTCGCGGTGCAAAAAGCCGAGGCCCTGAGGATTGGCAGCAATGTCGATCGCCTGCGGGAAATCTATGAACACGAGGGTCTGACGCCACCACAAAAGGTTGTAAGCCGAGAGATCACCGTGAGCAATGCCTTCTGAAGTTAGGCACTGCAAACCGAGAATCAACTGATCGAAGGCATCATCGAGTTCGGCCCGGTCGAGCCTGGCCGCGTACAACTGGGGAGCGGCCCGCGTTGAGTCGCCTACATACTCCATGTCGAATTGATCGTCGGCGTAACCAACCGGATATGGCACCGCAGCTCCGGCGGCCCAGACCCTGCCCATCACGTCGTGTTCGTGTTCGGTCCAGCGATCCTGCAGTAGGTGCTTTCCGTGGGTAGTCATCTTCTCGACCGCTCGCCGGTCACGGCTCTTACGAAACTGTCGCCCCTCGCGATATTGCACGTCGTTACGAAACGTCGACGAGCGCTGAACGCCGAGAGCCTCAAGAGCACCTTTCTCTTTCACCTCCCTAGGCAAGTAGAGCTTGCGCGCAATCAGGCAACTTGATACGTCGCCAGTTCGCTCGATGAGGTTTACTTGGGCTTCTTTTCCACTCTTGATAACGCCGAGGTCGACGTCTGTATAGGGCTCCGAGATGAGCCAGTCCGGGGTCGGACGCATAGATCTGCACCTTCACGGTAGTGATGTGTGTGTTGACGAAACGGTGAATGCCACCGGACTGGCTCATTTCAGAGCCATACACATACGTGCGTGGGCTTGAGCGAAGTTCTGTGCCGACCCATGAATGGGCCGGGAGAAGTTAGCTGAGCGCGACCGGAGGCGAGATGTAGGTGGTAACAGTCATCAGAAGGCCCCCTCGAAGTCGGTCACAACACCATAGGACATGATGCGCGTCGGTGTGGCGTAATTATTCACGACATTGAGGAGTTGAGCCACACGCGATGTAGCTCAAGTCATCAATTTGGGAAAGCTGGTTTGGTAGCGGCTGGTTAGGGGCTCGACTTGGGGCCCGCGAACGCGACCCGATTTCGGCCGGAGCGTTTCGCCACGTACATAGCCTCATCGGCGCCCGCGAGGATCATCGATAAATCGTTTGACCGTCCAATAGAGCACCCGATACTGACAGTGATTTGTGTGGTGGCGGAGCGGTCGGATTCGATCGAGGCTCGAATTCTCTCGGCTGTGACGTGCGCAGCCTGGCCTGTTATCGACGGCAGGATAGCCACGAACTCGTCGCCACCGTACCGATAGAAGTGGTCGTCGGCGCGCAGCGTGTTTGGGACAAGCACGGCGAGCCGGCGCAGCACTTCGTCGCCTGTGGCATGGTCGTTCGAATCGTTGACCAGTTTGAACTGGTCGATGTCCAAGAACAGAACAGCCACGGTCGAGATGTCGTCGGTTTGGGCCCCTGACTTGGCAAGCATGAGGTCGAGTGCATACCGATTCTGAACTCCCGTCAGCGGGTCGACCCTTACCTGATCAGCCAACCGATGCTGGGCTCGTAGAAGCCGTCGATGTTCGATTGACAGCTGAGTCTGGGCCACAAGCTGAACGACCAACGCATGTACGTGCCGGATGTTCGACTTCGCGACTTCATCGGCGGCAGCGTAGTTCTCGGCGGCCTGCTCGTGATGACCGAGGGCGTTTGCTGCCTTGGCCATACCGCGGTAGATCGGAGCGGCCCTGTCGAAGATCGAGTCGGCGTAGCTGGTGGCCAGCGCGGCCCACGCATAGGAATCGTCGAGCTGGCCCGAGCGGCCCAGCACGACTGCCAACAGGCTGTTATGTTGGGGCAGAGCCGTTGGGTCCAAGACCTGGCGACAGTGCTCCAACGATGCAACCAGGACCCGACCAGCCGCGTCGACGTCGCGAAACAGTAGATGAACTGCTGCGGTGAGAGTGGCGCCCTCGATAAGCCGTCTGGGGAGCCGCTCGTCTTCGGTCATGCTGACCACCGCGGCCAAACATCGCGATGCCGAGAGGTTCCAGTCGGGATCGCGGTCGGCTCTACGGCGTCGAGCAATCATCAGATGAGCATTGGCGAGATTGAGCCGAGGCGCCGACATCGGCATGCCCACAGGCACGTCGAGCAGCGCCTGGTCGAGCAGACCAACCGCGATTTCGGGCACGCCGAGGTTCAAAAACAACAAGGCCACGTTGGTGCGGATCGTTGCTACGTGGACGACTTCGTCGATGAAGACCGAATCTTCGGCTTCTGCTAGCTGGACGATGGCGTCGATGGCCGTGGTAAGTGCATCGTGGGCTAACCCTCTATGTAGGTTCACGGTGGCGGTAGTGACGCGCACGCTTAACGCAGCCCAATGGTGTTCTGGTTTCGCCAGGTCGAGTTCGGCTTGTTCGAGTTCGGACCGAGCCTCAAGCAGCATGCCGATGCGAACCATCGCCATGGCCGCGAGGCGTCGCATCTCACCGCGTATCTCAACGTTGTCTTCGTTAGCTCGGTCGGCGACGATGGCTAACACGAGCTCGTTGTCGCCTGAGTTGAGTGCGTGCCGGCCTCGGTGGATCGGCGACTCTGTTTCGTCCCGATCGTCGGACACGCCTGGTCTCTTTCTGCGGTGTGTAACCGCTTAGCGTGCGCAGTCTATGCACCGGCTGGTCGAAGTCGCTAGCCGATCTTGCCGCCCGCTTCGTTTGTGTACTTCTGCTGGCCACTCGTAATCGTCACCTGAGCATCACTCGCGACGTTCGAAGCAGTGTTTAGAGTTCCGGCCGTGATTCGCGACGTCAAGTTCACAGTTGGGCCCGCAACGGTGTACGCGGCTGGCTCCCCAGTTGTAAATACTGCGGCCGATTTCGGGATCGACGTATCCGAGATCGCCGAGCTTCGTGTCGTTCATGTGCGAGGCGATCTGAACGAAGTCGAGTGGAAACAACTAGCCGATGCTCTGCTGGGAGAGGGCGACTCAGGAGCCTCGCTGGCGCAGTGGTGGCAGCCTGCCGGACTTGCGATCGATCGGACCTCTGGGGGAACTGAGCCGAACGCCTCGGCTGCACCGGGCGACCGTGTGGTGGTGGTCGAAACGGGCCTGAGGCCAGGAGTTACCGACCGCGAGGGTGCTGAGTTCGTCCGATCGGCGCGCCAACTCCGATACGCGGTCGAAGCGGCGGCTATTGGTCGCCGGTTCCTCGTTTCCGCCGCTGATCTCGACGATGTCGGCCTCGCGACGTTGGCGGCGCGGGTACTGCACAACGAGGTCATTGAGCGCTGGAGCGTCGGTGAACTCGCCGCGGCCTTCATCGACGACGCCGACACCGCACCCGAGGTGGCGCTCGTGGCGCTCAGAGGTCTCGACGAGGTGGGGTTAGCGGCCGTCAATCGGGGGCGTCGACTGGGTCTTGATCCCCAAGAGATGATCGTTATCCGTGACCACTTCGACAGCATCGATCGCGACCCGACCGACGCCGAGCTTGAAACGATTGCCCAAACATGGAGCGAACACTGCGCTCACAAAACGTTCAGGGCCAGCATCTCGGTAGTCGACCAAAACGGCGACGAGGTCGAGTCGGTCGATGGTCTCCTAAGCAGTTACCTGCGCGCCGCCACCGATGAACTCGATGCGCCGTGGGTGCGGTCCGCGTTTGTCGACAACGCCGGAATTGTGGCGTTCGACGACGATTTCGACATCGCCCTCAAGGCCGAAACGCACAATCACCCTTCTGCGTTAGAACCCTTCGGCGGCGCGAACACCGGGGTTGGTGGTGTGGTTCGAGACATTTTGGGTGTGTCGGCCAAACCAATCGCCCTATCGGACATTCTGTGCTTCGGCCCAACCGACCTCGACACCGCCAGCTTGCCAGATGGGGTCCTGCACCCAAGGCGTGTTCGCAATGGGGTCATCGCTGGCGTCGGCGACTACGGCAACAAGATTGGCGTGCCAAACATCGCCGGGGCCATCGTGCACGACCCTGCCTATACAACAACACCACTGGTGTTCGCGGGGTGCATCGGGTTGTTGCCCCACGGCTCGAATCCAACGAACGCACAGCCTGGCGATCACATTGTTGTGCTCGGCGGTGCTGTCGGTCGAGATGGTGTAGGGGGTGCGACGTTTTCGAGCCAAACGATGCAAGCCGCGACGGCCGACGCGGCCGGGTCATCGGTTCAGATCGGCGATCCAATCGTCGAAAAAGGGCTGATCGATGTGGTGTTGGCTGCGCGTGACGCCAAGTTGTACACCGCCATCACCGACTGCGGTGCCGGTGGCCTTAGCTCAGCAGTGGGCGAGATGGCCGAGGTTCTGGGCGCCGAGATCGACCTTGCCCTGGTGCCCCGGAAGTACGTGGGCCTAGCTCCATGGGAGGTTTGGTTAAGCGAGGCCCAAGAGCGCATGGTTATCGCCGTTCCCGACGCTGAACCAGTGCTGGCCTTGGCCAAACGGTGGTCGGTGGGCGCAGCTGTGATCGGTCGGTTCACGGGTGACCACAAGATTGTTGTGACCGACGGTTCGGCCTCAGTGATCGACATCACCTGCGATTTCCTGCACGGAGGACGACCTCGCCGCCACATGACGGCGACGGTTCCCGACGTGTCTCGGCCGTCGCGAACCTCGGTCGACGTTGATGTCGCCGAGATGACTCTGGCTCTACTGTCGCACCCGAGCATTCGGTCAAACGAAGCAGTGCTGCGCACCTACGACCACGAGATTCAAGGCGGCACTGTTGTCCGGCCATTCGGTGGTGTTGCCGGCGATGGTCCCGCCGACGGAACCACCACCATCCCCCAAGGAACCTCTGGCAAGACTGCCTTGGTTGTCGGCATCGGAGTCAACGCGGTGCTCGGGCGTATCGATCCAGAAGCCATGGCATGGCACGTTGTCGACGAGGCTGTTCGCAACGCCGTGATCGGAGGAGCCGACCCCCACCAACTGTCGCTGCTCGACAACTTCGCCTGGGGAAACCCGACCGACCCACACACGCTCGGAGGGCTCGTCGCCGCGGTACGCGGGTGCCGCGATGCATCGTTGGCGTTCAAGGCGCCATTTGTTAGCGGCAAGGACAGTCTGTACAACGTCTTTGTCGATGCCGCAGGCCAGCCCGATCCAGTCGCGCCGACACTTGTACTCACCGCCGTCGGTCTCTGCCACAACCCAGCCGCGGTTCCGCTGACCGGGCTTGTCTCTGGCGGAAACGAAATCTGGTTCGTTGGCCCACTCCGTGGTGCGCTTGGCGGCTCGCATCTCGATCAGGTCCTTGGCATCGACAACGGGGGAGCGGTGCCACCAGCCGATCCAAGCGCCGTTGGTCGGCACCACCAGATGGCCGCTGCTATTGCTGCGGGTTTAGTGCACAGTGCTCACGACCCTTCCGAAGGTGGCCTCGCGGTGGCCGTCGCCGAGTGGGCCCTTGGCGGTCGCCTCGGTGTCGATCTTGACCTCGTCGACGATCTCGAAGTTCTGTTTGGTGAAGGATCTGGTCGCTACCTAGTCGAGGTCGCCCCAGAAGACTCGTCCGCGTTCGAGGCCATGGTCCCAACGTCGGCGCGAATCGGCGCCGTCATCGCCAAGCCCGAAGTGCGTCTTGGGTCAACGGTCATCGACCTGGACCAGATAGTTGATGCCTACACCAACGGAGTCTTGCCATGAAGGCCCCTCGAGTTCTGATTCCGGTGGCGCTAGGCACGAATCGCGATCATGACCTTGCCGAGGCCTTCACCCTTGCCGGTGCCGAACCGATGTCGGTACCGCTGACCGTGCTGCGTAGTGGCGAAGTTTCGATGGACGACTTCCAGGTTCTTGCCTTACCAGGCGGTTTCAGTTACGGCGACGCTCTCGGAGCCGGCCGCTTGCTCGGGCTCGACCTTGCCAATTGGTTTGGTGACCAGTTACGCCAAGCCATCGCCGCTGACAAACCTGTAATCGGCATCTGCAACGGATTTCAGGCGCTGGTCAGTGCCGGCATCCTTCCTGGAGGTGACGCCGCTGCTGTTCTTAGCACCAACACGCCGCCACCAGGTCTGCACGAACCCCGATTCGAATGCCGCTGGGTAACAATCGGAGCCGACAGAGCTAACCCGTCGCCGTGGCTCTCAACCCTCACCGAACCGATCCGTTGCCCCGTCGCCCATGGCGAGGGCCAGTTCGTTTCGGCCGACCTTGCCAGCCTCGAAGCCAGAGGCGGTATTGCTCTTCGTTACCTCGACGGCGCTGTGTCTGCCGCGGGCGCTGTGTCTGCCGCGGGCGCTTACCCAGCGAACCCGAATGGGTCGGTTGGTGATGTGGCCGGTATCACCGACCAAACAGGACTGGTGCTCGGTCTGATGCCGCACCCCGAAAACCACATCCGCGACCACCAAGACCCACTCCGGGGCAGGTCCGCAGCCTCAGGAAACTGCCTCCCTCTCTTTGAAGCTGGAGTGGCAGCAGCGATCTAGTTGCATTCGGGTCCCGCCTAGTCGGTGTGCAGCGCCAAAGGAGTCGCTGGATCTCCGCAGGTGTCCAAGAACCTGGAGCGGTCGAGCGTAGTGGCAACAGTGGGAGCGCTAGGAATCGACAGGACCGACGGGTGTAGACATCTATTTACTTATGGCAGACGACTTCAGCGATGCCGCGTGAGAGCGATGGAGCCATCGGAGAATGCGGCCTGGATGGCCTTCTCCGTCTTGCTGGTCGGCGATGTTTCGAGCGGTAGCACGATTATTCGTAACCAGGGTCGGGATGTGCGCTAGTGACGGCGTTCAGGTTCATTTACGCCGAGAAGCGGGTCGAGATCTCGATCGCGACTGCCTCGCGAATGCGATATTGTTCGGACGTGAGTTCGATGTCGGTCGCCCGAAAGTGCGAGTTATACGATACCGACCTTCTGTTGGGAGTTGGTATTGGGGAACGTCTTTAGTCGGACCGAGTATCTGGCTAGTCAGTATGGGAGGGGGCCGACGGATTTCTCGGATCCTGATTGTGGGACGAAGGTGGTTGTGCTGGGGTCAGGCAACCCATTTCCGAACCCACTTCGTCGGGGACCGTGTGTTGTCGTTGTTGCGGGAGGTCGGCCATATTTTGTGGATGCTGGGGAGGGAATCTGGCGTGGTATTGCTCACGCAGTGATCCACCATCGGAACCTGGAGTCAGTGTTTGACCTGGCCAATTTGGAGCACCTGTTTCTAACTCATCTCCACTGTGACCACACCGTCGGGTTACCGTCGTTTCTGCTGAGCCCCTACAAGTTCAACGCGCCGAAGGAGAAGCAGATCTACGGGCCGCCCGGGGTTGTCGAGATGGTGGACCACATCCTCGCCGCCTACACCGTCGATATCGACGCAGCCTGGACGCGCTCTGGACACAATTCTCAGGGCTGGAGGGCAACCGGCCACGAGATCGCGGCTTCCGGTGTCGTGTTCGAGGACGGCAACGTCATGGTGGAGGCACTCAAGACTGAGCATGCGCCCCTTGACGACTGTTGGGCTTTTCGGTTCACTACCAGGGATCGAGTTGTGGTGATTGGCGGCGACGGGTGTTACAGCGATGGGTTG
>JAADHX010000130.1 GCA_013151655.1 Actinomycetota bacterium | reverse complement strand
TGTGTTCAGGTCGCAGCTCTCAACCACACCTTCAGTGCCCTACCCCACCGGCCCCGCTTGGACGCCATCGTCGATGCGTACGGCTCAGATGCGGCGGCGTCACGGATCTCGGCGCTCGCCGATCTCCACTTCACCGGAAATGCCTGGTCGTTGATGCGTGAGGCTCACTCGGCGGTGTTGACGGCCGAGCTGCGAAACGCCTGGATCAACGCCGGCATCGCCATCACTCCAAACACCGAAGAGCTCACAGCTAACGCCGTGTTCCTCATCGCCTACCTAGACGCGGCTCGTCTTGAACGGGTCGAAACGTGGAACCAGCTCCTTGCCGACGACGCGGGGGCCGCCATCGCGACGACGTGGAATCAGCTCGTAGCGGCCTACGCCACCACCGATCCAGCATTGTGGAACATCGCCTTCCTTACCGACGCCACCGCGATCGTCGAGCTAACCGGCTCCACGGCCGGCCTCGCCCGCCCCCCGCTCTGAACGAGTTAGCCCGCCCGAACGCGCCAGACCTTCGCGTCAGCGGGAAACGTACGCGGGCGACCAGATGCCGCTGACAGGAGAGGTTTTTGGGTTGTCGCTCGAACGGGAGTAGGAGTGAGGCCCGGTCAGCAATCCAAGATTGAAGCGACCGAACTTGTTAGGGAGTGACGGTGACGTCGCCGCCCGATGTCGCGGTGATGTCGGCTTTGCCTTGGGTGATCCAGGGCATCATGGCTCGTAGTTCCTTGCCGACTGTTTCGATGGGATGGTCCATACCTTCTTGGCGCATACGAAGGTAGTTAGGCCGTCCGTTACGGTTCTCTTCGATCCATTCTTTGGCGAAGGTGCCGTCTTGGATCTCGGTAAGGATCTTCTTCATCTCGGCGCGAGTCTCATCGGTGATGATGCGCTTGCCACGCGACAGGTCGCCATATTCGGCGGTGTCTGAGATCGAGAACCGCATTCCGGCAATTCCGGCCTCGTAGATGAAGTCGACGATGAGCTTCACCTCGTGCAGGGTCTCGAAGTAGGCAGACTCTGCCTGGTACCCGGCCTCGACCAGAGTGTCGTAACCGGCCCTTATCAGCTCGGTAAGGCCGCCACAAAGAACCACCTGTTCGCCGAAGAGATCGGTTTCGGTTTCTTCGGCGAATGTGGTTTCGAGGACGCCGCCTCTGGTACCGCCGATACCTTTGGCGTAGGCGAGCCCCAACGCATGAGCATTTCCGGTGGCGTCTTGGTGAACCGCGATCAGGGCAGGCACACCGCCGCCCTCTGCGTATGTGCGTCGCACATTGTGCCCAGGACCCTTGGGGGCGATCATGATGACGTTGACATCGTCGGGCGGGTCGATCTGGTCGAAATGGATATTGAATCCGTGCGAGAACGCCAGAGTCTTTCCGGCCGACAGGTTGCCAGCGATCGATTCGGTGTAGATGCGGCCCTGCTCGGTATCTGGCAGCGCCATCATGATGATGTCGGCGGCCGCGGTCGCGGCGGCTACCGACATGACCTGGAGTCCCTCGGACTCGGCCTTGGCTTTCGAGGACGACCCTTCCCGCAAGCCGACAACCACCTGGACGCCGCTGTCACGCAAGTTGAGAGCATGAGCGTGACCCTGCGAGCCGTAACCCAAAATTGCGACCGTCTTTTCAGCCAGGAGGCCGAGGTCTGCGTCGTCGTCGTAGTAAATGGTTGCCACTGTGTTTTCCTTCTTCGGTATGAGGTGGGAATCTAAGTTCGCGAGCTAAGAGTTGTAAGCCGAGAACGATAAGTCTGTCAGGACTCGGTCGCCAGTAGCGGCAGAGCGATGCGACCGGTGCGCTGGATGCGTCTGATACCGCGTTCGGCTAGTTCGCGTTCCACCACGTCAAGACGTTTTGGCGCCCCGCCAAAGCTAAATGTGATGTGGTCGTCGTCGAAGTCGAGAGCGTACCCGCCGTTGCGATTGGCGATGTCGAGAACATCGTGCGGATCTTCGCCCTTGACGACGGTTACGAGCATCAGCTCGCGCTCCACCGCGTCGGCCGGACGAAGTTCCTCAATCTTGACAACGTGAATCAGCTTGTCGAGCTGTTTGATTATCTGTTCGAGCGGCGCACTTTCGAGGTCGACCACAACCGTGATACGACTAAACCGAGCCCGGTTAGTTGGGGCAACGGCAAGCGAATGAATGTTGAAGCCGCGTCTAGCGAACAGGCTCGCCACTCTGGCGAGAACGCCGGACTTGTCCTCAACTAGGACCGACAGGATGTGCAACTGGTCAAGTTCCCGAGCGTTCATGACGGTGCTGCCCCCAGGCCGAGCTCGGCGTCGCCTTCTGGACCAACAATGACCACATCGTTGCTGCCTCCTGAAGGCACCATCGGGTACACCTTCTCAAACTCATCGACTCGGAAGTCGACAACAACGGGCCTGTCGTTGATGGCATTGGCCTGCTCGATTACTCCCGCCACATCTTCGGCGCGGTCGACTCGTAGGCCAACACAACCCATCGCTTCGGCGAGTTTGACGTAGTCGGGATGATCGGGCGACAGGTAGACTTGGGAGTATCGCTCTTCGTAGAACAGCTCTTGCCATTGCCGCACCATGCCAAGGTACGAGTTGTTCAGGATGGCGATCTTGACTGGGATGCCTTCGGCCGCAGCGGTGATGAGTTCTTGCGACGTCATTTGGAAACAACCATCGCCGTCGACAGCCCACACTGTCTTGTCAGGGCTGGCAACTTTGGCGCCAATAGCGGCTGGCACCGCGTACCCCATAGTGCCGAGCCCGCCAGAGTTGACCCAGGTGTACGGATAGTTGAAGTGCCAAAACTGGCTGGCCCACATCTGATGTTGGCCTACTCCCGAAACGACGATGGTGTCGGCGGGCGAGAGATCTCGTAGCTGCTCGAGCACATACTGGGGTTTCAGCGGGTATCCGGTATCGCTCTGATCGTATTTGAGCGGGTAGGCCTCTTGCCATCCAGACACCATCGAACGCCAGGCAGTGCGGTCGGGTCTGGCGGCACCTTGGTCGATGAGAAGTTTGTTGATGGCAACAATGGCCTCGCGGGCGTCGCCGACAATCGGAACCTCGGCTTGGCGGATCTTGCCGTGTTCGGCCGGATCGATGTCGATGTGCACCACCTTGGCCTTCGGCGCGAACGCGTCGACCTTGCCAGTAACTCGATCATCGAAGCGCGAACCAAAGGCAAGCAGCAGATCACACTGCTGAATCGCGGTGATGGCGGTGTAGTTGCCGTGCATGCCAGGCATCCCTAGACACAGCTCGTGGTCGTCGGGAAAAACGCCTCTGGCCATGAGAGTGGTTACGACAGGGATCTCGGTGAGCTCGACGAATTCGGCGAGAGCCTCGACGGCTCTAGCCCGGAGGAGGCCGCCACCGGCATAGATCACAGGTTGCTTGGCGCCAGAGATGAGTTCGACGGCGGCGGCAATAGCACTGGAGTCGATCTCGATGTGTGGTCGGTAGCCAGGTAGGTCGAGATCTTGGCCCCACGTGAGCTCGATGGCTGGGTCCCACTCCATGTCGGTGTTCGCGATGTCTTTGGGCAGGTCGAGCAGAACTGGGCCCGGACGACCTGTGGTGGCAATGTGGAACGCTTCTTGGACAAGGCGAGGGATGTCGTCTGGCGACGAGATCAGCTCGTTGTGTTTGGTCACCGACCTGGTAATGCCAACGGTGTCGCACTCCTGGAAGGCATCGCTGCCAATGGCACCAAACGCAACCTGGCCGGTAATGGCGATCATCGGAATCGAGTCGATGTAGGCATCACACAGCGGGGTGACGATGTTGGTGGCAGCTGGGCCGCTAGTCACAATCACAACCCCCGGTTTGCCGGTGATGTGGGCATAACCAGAGGCCATGTGACCCGCGCCCTGTTCGTGGCGAACGAGTACGTGGCGAATCGATGACTCGATGAGCGGATCGTAGAGGGGCAGAATCGCGCCGCCTGGGAGACCAAATACTACGTCTACACCGCTTAGCTCGAGGCTCTTGAGCATCGCTTGGGCGCCGGTGAGTCGCATGATTCTGCTTCCTTCTCTATCGCTGGGTCTCTGTTGCTGGGTATGGGAGATATCTAAAGCTGCTAGCGGGTGAACTGACTAGAAACTGGACATCAAAAAACCTCCCCGGAGGGAGGTCAAGATGCGCACACGGAAATCCGAGTGCGCTAGTGGAGTACTACGATGAGGGTGTAGCTGTAGCCAGCTGCAAGTTCAGTCATCGGCTCCATTGTGCCCAGCCGACGACCACACTGCAACTACGTTTATTTTTCAGCCACCCACGGGTGTGCCGAAGACGGGTGATCCCAACTGACTCATGCGACCGCGGTTGCGCCAAAGCAACTCTCTGTGGCCGACCTGGTCCCGGGAACTCCGCTCCGTGGCAGCATCTGTTCAGAGTTGACAGTCACACCCCGCAACTAGGCTGTCGATCAAGCCCCGCACAGATCGCCAGCCTAGATCCGACACGGGTCGGCGTCCGGTGCGAAGAGACGGAAGTGCGGTACGTGCAGCACCCATAGCGGCCACCGACTACTCAAAGTTGTTTTAGCGCAGCCGCGGGAGCGTCGCAACATCCTTAGCTAAATGAGGTGCTCTAATACAAGCTTGGCTGCACCGGAGGTATCGCGAAGAAATCGTCGGAAGGGGCTCTGGCTTGTATGCCTGCTGATGGTGAGCGCGTGTACTGGCGATGGGACCTCGCTCAGGACTCCTGACGACTTCGACGAAGTCGACGTGGCGCTGAGTCGACCCTGTCGAGCTGACGGATTCAGCCCTCGCCTGCTCACAGAGTTTGCGCCGCTCAGCTTGCAGCCTCTTCTCGAAGCGCCAGATAGCGACTTCTTCGAGACCAGCTCACCTACGGCCGTGGAGTTCGACTCCGAGAACAACATGATCGTAGCCCGAAGAAACGGCGTCATCGAAAGCCACTCTGGTGGACAGGTAGCGATTCTTGCCGATCTAAGCGCAGACACCTCGACTGTTGCAGACCAGGGAGTGCTGGCTCTCGATTGGCTGGACGACACGAATCTGCTGGTTCTTCGTACCGCAGGCTCTGGGGCCACGGTTCTAACTGTCGTCGACGGTGATCCATCTCGGGCATCAGCGCCAATCGAGCTTCTGAGAGTCGAGCAGCCAGACGAACGGCACAATGGTGGCGGGTTGGCGGTCGATCGAGCAATCGGTGAAGTCTTTGTCGGAATAGGTGATGGTGGTGAACAGGGCGACCCAGACGGACAGGCGGGCGACGCTACAAACAGCCTCGGAACAATCCTGCGAGGAACCGTCGACATCAACACCCAGCGGCTGATTCCGACCTCAGGACGCACCGACCTCATTTGGGCCACCGGGGTCAGGAATCCACACCGAATATGGTTAGACGGCGCAACCGCTTGGGTCACAGACGTAGGCGAAAACTGCCGTGAAGAACTGAATCGGCTGGACACTCGCGAGATGAGCTACGACCTCGGGTGGAACGCTTGGGAAGGCGACATCGAGTTTGTGGCCGACGACACCAGGGAAACAACGTCGCCGTTAATCACGTATGGCCATGATCGGGGACGGTGCGCCATCATCGGCGGAGTGGAGTTACCCGCGACTTTCGATTTGCCAGGCGCCGTGGCCGTTGCCGACTTCTGTTCGGGTGAGGTGTTTGCCGTCGATTCGGATGGAATCATCGGTGTCCTTCCCATCCAAGTGACACAACCGGTCGACGTCTCGGTTTCAGCAGACGGCGAACTCATCGTCACATCGCTCGATGGCTCCATCCAGGCAGTGAGGCACACGTCGTGAGGTCCCTGCTACGACGGACCGACCACGAC
>JAADHX010000233.1:6288-7329 GCA_013151655.1 Actinomycetota bacterium | reverse complement strand
CGCCTTGGCGTCTGCGTCGAGCTTCGAGCCATAGGTATCGCGCAACTGCTTCTGGCTTGCTAGCAGGTTTCCGTGGCTCAGCGAGGCCGCTCTGGGATCGCCCGAAGTTCCACTAGTGAAAAGTAGAGCGGCTTCGTCGTCGGCCGCTGCTTCACAAGGCGAATAGGGTGCCCCGCGCACGGCAACCTGCTCGGCGCCATCGAGTTCGAGCCCAGCCGGCGTTCCGACAAACCTGACAGAGGCCACGCCTTGTGCGACGGCTCTGGCGTGGCCAAGGTTTGAACGGCCAACAAGAATCGCGACTGGAGCGACCGAGCTAAGTTGACGAATCGCTTCTGGCGCTGGACTCGCAGGATTTAGCGGAACAACAATGGCTCCAGCGGCCAGGGTGCCCATGAGCCCCACAACGAATGCCTGTTCCGTATCGGCAATAAGGCAAACGCGATCGCGGGGTTTGACCCCCCGATCGACAAGTCCTGCCGCAGTCTCGCCGACAAGCGAGCGCAGGGCCCCATATGTGAGGGGGCCAGCCTCACTGTCGATCGCGGTGCGGTCTGCGTCATGACCAGAAATAATGTCGGCGACGTTCACGCCATCAGCTCCTCGTATGCGTCTCGAATGCAGTCTCGCAGGTCGGCGGGATCTTCGACGGCAATCGGGTCGATGTGCATGCCCATCTGGAGCATTCCATCGTATGACAGCGTGGTGAGGTTGAACGCAGTACCGGCCACAGGGCCCAAGGTGTACATCGCCTTTACCTTGGCTCCGCCCGCATAGACCGTGGTCGGCGCGCCGCGCAGATTCGAGGTCGCTATATCGACCCGAGCTCCCTGGGCTCTTGCGGCCCTGGTGACAACCGAGGTCGGCATCAGGTTGACCATGCTCGCAATTCCCGCCAGTAGGCCACCGCCACGAATCGTGCGGCGGCGTGCGCCCATCAGTTTGCTGAGGGACTCGAACCTCTGCGCCGCAGACATTGCTCCCGCTGGCGCAGTAATAAGTGCAGGCGTGAAACTATTGGAAGCCGACCGATCGCCTTTG
>JAADHX010000233.1:0-6283 GCA_013151655.1 Actinomycetota bacterium | reverse complement strand
TGCTCACGACAAAGCTGACGTGAAGCGACTCGAGTTCGGCTTGTCGTTTCTCGTGGTAACGAGCCGCGCCGTGAACTGCGCCAGCGACGAATAGATCGTTGATGGTTCCGTCCATTGATTTGGCGGCGGACTTGACGTCGTCGAGATCAAGGCCGAGCACTTCGAGATGGCGCTGTCGACTCCGTTCTCGCCACAGGGGTGACCCACCCGACGATTGGCCGTCGAAGCCAAGTTGTTCGCGCATCGATTCGAACTGCCGAGTGGCGCCGCCGAACATCTCGCCGATTCGTTCGGGGTCGGCGCCCCACATCGACATCTCGGCAGCTGCGCCTCTGGCAACCTTGAGATTTCGGTAAGCCAACTTGCCAAGGCCCTTGGCCATGTCGATGGCAGCGTCTTGGGGCGTGCTGGAGGCCGACCCGCTAGCGGTCGCCATTTCGTCGAGCTTCGACCCAAGGTCGATCTTTTTGTCCATCCGGACCTTACGCTCGAAGTCGAGGTATGCGAGCGACATTCTCATGGCACCAGTGCCATCGGTTATTGAATGGTGAACCTTCACGATGAGCGCACCCTGATCGTCGCGACATCCGTCGACGATGTGCATTTCCCATAGCGGCCTGGTGCGATCGAATGGGATCTGGCCAATTCGAGTGGCCATCTTGCGCAAATCGGAGTTCGAGTTGGCATTGGCCGGCATGGCTACGTGTCGAACATGATGTTCGAGCTCGAACGCGGTGTCGATCACCCAGCTTGGGTTGATGAACCGACCAAATCCGGGCTCGACCTTCTGAACCAGCCGAGGAATCGTGAGGGTGGCCTTGGCCATGCGGCGCCGGAACTTCTCGAAATGGATCGGGCGGTCGAGCATGATCAGCATCGAGCCACTCGGGTTAAGCCATGGATCCTTCTCGATGTTCCACATGAGCGCTTCGGAATCGCTCATTGCTGCTTCGAACGTAATGTTTGGGTCGGTCATGTGTCGGTCCCTGGTCGACGATCCTGTTCGGCGTTGGGGTCGCCGCTGTATCCAGGAGGAAATGTTGCCATTAGTTCTTCGTTGGTTGGATCGCGTTCGACCTTGGCCTCAGGCGGCAACAGATCGGAGATCGCGGCCATGATCGCTCTGGTATCGGCATCGATGTCTTCGCCGGTTAACTCGACTGGATCGCCAACGTTCACCGCGATGGCGGGTGGATTGGTTACGTCGAACGAAGGAAGTTTCTGGCTGCGAGGCCACACCTTCTCGGTTCCCCACAGACCTACGGGAATCACCTTGGCGCCACTCGCGGCCGCCAACTTGGCGGTTCCCCATCGGCCCTTAAGCTCTGAATCGAAGAACGCAGGACCTCTCGGAATCGTTCCTTGAGGCATCAACATAACCAACTCGCCGGCCTTAAGTGCCTCGATTGCCAGCGCTAAGGGTTCGTCTGAACCAGTGCCCCTGTCGACTCGGATACCGCCCATCGCGGCCGCTATCTGGCCAAGTACAGGAGCGTCGAACACCTCTTTCTTGCCAAGGAATCGGGCCGAGCGTCCGGCCTTGGCAATGAGCATTCCCATAACTGTCGAGTCGTAGTAGCTGCGATGGTTGGCAACCACGATTGCCGACCCATCGGAAGGAATCTTCTCGATGTTCTCGATCTCGATCTTGGCATTGGGTACGAGTTCGGGGCGACTGAGAGGCCTCAGGAATTCTTGGAGTTCGCGCCCGGCAATCGTGACCACACCTGGGGGTTTCCCAAGGCTCCGTATGGGCCAGCCTTGCAGGGTCGCCACCGCCGCCAACCTGGGGTCTGGGTTGACCGCACACGGGTGCCCGACTCCCGCCAGCATCGCCGCGTCGTAGTAGCTGTCTGAGTAAGCCCAACTGTCTCGAGTATCGACGCCATGGGCGGCGCACCAGTCTCTGACCTCGAGCCACTTGTCTCTAGCCCACACGAAACGGCCGTCGATACCACCGCTGAAGACCTCGCCATCGGCGCCGGAGGTTGTTTCCCATTTGGTCGCCAAGACATCGTCGACTTCGAGGGCGCGGGCCAAAGGTTCGACTAGCTGCATAGGGCTCGATGTGGCCATCACTATCGGGCGACCGGCTTCGCGGTGACGGGCAAACTCGATCGCGACAAATGACTCGACAAGGTCGAGTAACTCCGGAACCGCAGCCTCGGCGGCGATGGCTACGGCATCGGTCGACCAGCCCTTGGCTGCGCGTGACGACGCCTTAGCCAGACGCATAGTCATGCGGGTCTCGCCCACAAGGCCAAACAGACTGTTGAGGGCTGACAGTCCGGGAATGTCGACATCGGGGCCTAACCCCTGATCGCGAAGTGTTCGTTGAAAAACCGAACCAGAGGACCCGCCGAGAAGGGTGCGGTCCAAGTCGAAGAATGCCGCCCCGGTCACGAGGTTGCTCCGCTAGTTGTTGCTTCGTTGGCGGTTATGTAACTGCGGTACACACTAAGCAGAGCATCCTTTTGGCCGTCGGTTAGCCGAGTATCGGTGCGAATAGCAACCTCGGAATCTGGGGCCACGGTTGTTTCGCCAATTCGGGCCTCTAGCAGTCCAGCGTAAGACAGCATTGTTTCGACTTGCACGTTTAGTGCCTTGGCCAGCGATTTCAGAACGCGAATCGAGGGCTGATGAAGGCCTCGCTCGATCTGACTGACATAGGGGTCGGATAGATCTGTGAGTTTGGCTAGCTCGCGCTGGCTAAGGGCCCTGAGACGGCGTTGGATCTTGATAAACGAACCTAAGCGGTCGTCGGTGTGATTGTCGGTCATGGATCGCTCCGGTATGTCAGTTTCTAGCGTGTCTGCAATGGGTGCGTCTAGTTCTTGAGCGATACCGAGGGTGTCGCTCAAGAACTAGTAGCTTCAACGAAACTCGGCGGCGGCCACGCCGAGGTTAGACCTCAGCTAAGCGGGCTCAGGCCGACTGTGAGGTTGAAGACTTCTTGGCCGCGGCCTTTGACGTCGACGCCCCTTTGGCTGTGCTCTTGGCAGCCTTAGTTGCGGTCTTGGTGGTGTTAGTTGCGGTCTTGGTGGTCTTGGCAGAGGTTGTCTTTTTGGTTGCTGGAGCAACTGGGGCCCACGCGGCTACAACACTCTTCGCAAACGAACGGTTCATTTCGATGCCTCGGTCGGCCATAGTGCGGCTGTTGTCGAGCAGCTCGCGAGCGGTAGGGAACTCGACCGAAGAGATCGAACCCAGGTTGAGGTCGCGTCCCTCTGGAAGGCGATCGCGTACCTTGGTGAAGACCTCTTCGATCTGATCGGCAATGGCGTCGAAGCGTTCTTTGGCTTCGGTCCGGCCCTTGTCGGAGAGTTCGATGAACTTGGTTTGCAACTCGGCGCTGGCATCGCTGGCGCGGCCAGCAACATCGGCCAGGCGCGGCGAGCGTTCGTTCAGCTCGGCCGCGGCCTTGGTGTTGATCTCGAGGATTCGATCTTGGAGGTCTTGTGAGCCTTGGAAGATCTTGTCCTGCACCTCTTGGATGCGATCCAGCACGATGGTGGTTTCGGTTGACATGTTGTGCTCCGTATTCTTCGGGATTGTCTGTTCGGGGTTCTCGAACTGTGGCGTTTGTGCAACAGTTCTCGATTGGATTGTCTCGATTGGTTATTCTCGAGCGGGTTCCTGGGAGCTGCTTAGCTCTTGCGAACTATCCTTAGCATAGCACTTTGCAAGGTGAAATCAATCGTTTGCGTACTATTCTTTGCATGCTGAACGAACCCTCGATCAAGAGGCAATCCATGACTAATCCAGGCAGCGGCGGCCCCGAAGTTCGGCTTGTCGATTTCGCTCGGTCGCTGCTGGGCGACTCGGTCGCTGGCCTAGCAGGCAAAGAGATACGTGTCGGCGACGTGGTCGTTCAGATAGATCAACTGCGCTTCTCGAACGTGACCACTGAGGCTCTCCCCCACGTCGAACGAATGGTTCGACACGCCGCGAATGCGGCGACCGCGGGGCCGTTCGATCCGCTGCGATTACTAAAGACCGGGCTTGACGCCATGAGCGACAGCCTTGATTCGGCGCGCGTTGCCGCTCAACTGGCTCAACAACAACTTCGAGAGGCAGCCGCAGGCCGAATCTCGATCGGTAGCGACCTGTTCGCCCAGAGCAGCCGGGTAACTACTCCACAAGTCGAGTTGGACCACCTAGTTGCTAAGTGCCCTGAGCTCTGGCTACACGTTGCCCCGTTGGGGCAAACACAGATGATGCGACCCACCCTGGGCATCATCGACCTCGAGTTCGACGGTGTCGTGGTCTCAGGTCATGTTTCGTACGAGAAGTTACTCCAAGCAGTGGCCGGGCAACTTCGGGGGTATCTGCGTCCAGTCCGAGAACAGGCGCCAGAACACGGCAGTTCGCCCATAACCGTTGCCCCAAAGTGGCTCCCGGCGACGATCCGAGCGCCGCTAACCGTTACCGTCGACGGCTCGGCTGCGGTCGTCGAGATAGATCGCCTCGTTATTGGGCGTCGGCTGGTACGCCTTCCGTCGCGGCTTCACCAACGCCACGAGTTCGAGCCGCTCGGAGCCTCGGCCACTTTAACCGCGGCGACATTCGACGAAACTGGTCTCGCCTTGGAGGCGACGTTGCCCCCGATCCGGTGGCAACTCGACAGTCGTCGCGTCAAGGCGATGCTCGCGTCGTCAACTTCTTCGCCACAATCAACCGTGACCTTTTAGCCAACGTCTATTGATGGGGCGTCAAATTCGACCAACGCGTGATGAGTCGAGCCCACGGCTGAACTACCATGTCGATTCGTGGTAACCGAAGACAAAGCAGCACGGTTCTATCCCGTGACAAAGGCCCTCCTTGGCCCTGCCTCGCGCCGCCTCTGGAAAACCAAGGTCACAGGTCTCGATGGTGTACCAGATTCTGGTCCCGTGATTGTGGCCGCAAACCACATTTCGTTCCTCGACTCCACGCTGCTCATGGGTCTCCTGCCCCGTCAAATCCGCTTTGTGGGCAAGGCCGAATACATGGACGACTGGAAGACCAAACACTTGTTTCCGGCCATGGGCATGATTCCCATCGATCGAAGCGGTGGGTCGGCCAGCCACAAGGCCCTCGATGCCGCGGCAGAAGTGCTCGACAATGGCGGCATTTTTGGCATCTATCCAGAAGGAACACGATCTCGCGACGGCAGGCTCTACAAAGGCCGCACTGGCGTTGCCAGGCTCGCGTTGCGTACTGGGGCCGTGGTAGTTCCGGTCGGCATCGTCGGCACCGACAAGATCCAACCCCCTGGCGCTAGGGCACCGAAGTTGTTTCTGAAGTGCGAGTTCAACTTCGGTCGACCAATCTCGCCGACGCGCTACAAGAAAAGGGTCGACGACGGACGAGTGTTCCGCGAGCTCACCGACGAGATAATGTTCGAGATTCGCGAACTCTGCGGCCAAGAGTACGTTCATCACTACGCCGGTAAACCCGACAGCGGCGAGACGACCCAAACGTCGGCCGAAGCCCTCAGGGCGGGTTAGCGAGCCGCTCGAGCAGGGTGGAGCCGTCAGCGACGATCTGGTCGGCGGCCTCTAAATACCCAACAGCGGTTGGGCGTTAACCGGGGTTCCATTGACGCGAACCTCGATGTGTAGGTGGGCGCCGGTCACGAAGCCGCTGTTACCAACCGTGCCCAAGGTTTCACCCTGAGCGACCGAGTCGCCAACAACGACCGAGGTCGATGCCATGTGGGCATACACCGTCGCCACCCTGTCTCCGTGATCCACCACGACGGTCAGCCCGTAAGCCGACCTCTCATCGATGGCAACCACCATACCCGCCGCACTTGCGCCAATCTGAGTTCCGCCAGGGGCGGCGATGTCGGTGCCCGAATGCTGATGCCCCATATCGGGTGTACCCGAGCGCCATACACCGACGACACTCGGCCAGAAACAGGGATAGCGAAGTCCTCGCTCGTTGGTGTTCCAACGGGCTGGCAGGCCTGGATGTACGACAGTTGCTCCGCTATCGAGTTGCTGTCAATTGTCGATGCCGACGAGATAAACCCTGGTCGTGGCACATCGACCGACGTGGTGAACCACCATGCACCCTGCTCGGACACCACGCCGCCTCTAACGGCAACACTTTGACACGTCGCCTGAGGCGCAGGATCGAGGGCCACCGGACCGAACCCGGCAACCTGCCCATCGCCGTACAACACCCAGTAACCACCGTCTTCGGTACCGATAGCCAGAGCATCCTGGGATCGTTGAGGGTCGAGGCCCGAACCACTGAACGTCGCCGTGCCGAAGGTGAAGATGCCGCCATCGCGAGC
>JAADHX010000272.1 GCA_013151655.1 Actinomycetota bacterium | reverse complement strand
TCAAGGTTGACGGCGTCGATGACCGGTGAGCCGGCGATCCTGTCGACAGCCGCCCGAACAGTTCCCGGCATGTCGCTCCACTCTGAGCGAATTCCTTGTCGACCCACCCCGACATTGAAACACATCCACCACGTTACGCGGCCTGAGTTAGGTGGATGGTGTCCATCGCCAACCGCGAGCTCAATGGCTGGTCGAAGGTCCTAGTCGTTGGAGAGCACAATCGCATGTGTGCAATCACCACGATAGAAATCACGCAATAGAAGCGAAGCGATCGCAACATCAGTGAACTTCTGCACACGCAGAGCCGCCGCGTTGAGATCGCGGCTGCATAGTGCCGAGAAAATGGCGACGTCGAAGACTTCAGCGGACAGGGCCTCGACAATGCGGACCCGAAGAGCGGGATCGCCGATCTCGTCCTCGATCGCATTCCAAAGCCGGTAACACTCGTGAGGGCTCAACGCAGCACCCACACGAAACGGCCGCAGCGAATCACGCCACGCTTCGGGTTGGCGCTATCCGCGAACCAGTTGGCGTGATCGGGTTATGAGCCAGGTAGAAGCAGAACGTAGATTGGGGCCGCGAACAACTACCGAACGGCGCCCATGGCATACACGACATCCTCCATCCCCGAACAGACGGGCAAGGTAGCCGTAGTCACCGGCGCCAACGGCGGGCTTGGCCTCGAGATCGCCAAGGGTCTGGCCGGAGCGGGTGCGCACGTCGTGATGGCCGCCCGCAACCAGAACAAAGCAAGAAGCGCCCACGACGAGATCCTCAAAGCGCACCCTGACGCGCAGCTCGAGATCGTCGAACTCGACCTCGGCTCACTGGACTCAGTGGAACGGGCCGCGACGTCCATCGCATCCAACCATGCGGCCGTCGACATCCTCATCAACAACGCCGGGGTGATGGCGCTACCAGAAGGTAAGACCGCCGACGGCTTTGAGATGCAGTTCGGCGTCAACCACCTCGGACATTGGGCCCTGACCTCTCGGCTGCTTCCCAACCTCCTCGAAGCACCCGCGGCCCGAGTCGTCGCCCAGTCGAGCATGGCCAGACTGGCCGCAAAGAAGATCAACATCGACAATCCGCACCTGATCGACGAGTACGCGCCGTGGAAGGCCTACAACCAATCGAAGTTGGCGAACTATGTGTTCGCCCTCGGTCTGCAACAACGCTTCGAGGCCGCCGGCGTCGAAGCGATGAGTTTCGTCGTACACCCCGGGTTCACCAACTCCGATCTACAGAGCACCACACAAGACCACGGCGGCGCTGGCTTCCTCGGTTGGTTTTCCCAGAAGTCGGCCAAGACCGCGATGGCACCGGCCAAGGGAGCACTCCCAGCGCTGCGAGCAGCAACCGACCCGAACGCCAGTGGCGGCACCCTGTACGGTCCGCGGTTCACCAGCTTCGGCGCAGCAGTTCGACGTCGGACCCTTCGGCCAGGAGCCGACAAAGCAGCTACCCAACTCTGGGAGATCTCCGCCCGCGAAACCGGCCTTGAGATCGAACTCGAAGTGGGATCGCGATAAGCCGAAGGCCCTCCGTCACGAAGCTGTGGGCGCTTTCTGAGCAGACGGTTACTGGGTCGCCCAGGCTGCCAGCGCTGCGGTCGTCGTTTTGTTCATCGGGAAGAAGGTTTCGAGGCGGAGTTCGTCGAGGGTGACGTCGTATGGGGCGCCGATCGTTCCGATCGTGTTCATCAGCTCGAGTTCGTCGCCGCCAAACGTCTCGACATGGAGAGTTGCTACGAGGTCTCCACCGGTGGGAAGACTGGGGTGTCGTTGTAGAGAAGCCACATCGGGATAGCCGAGCACTTCTTCGAGAAGTTCGCTGAGGAGCCCATCGGCAGGTCTGAACGAGTGTTCGCGTTCGAGTCGCTGAAGAACGTTGGCTGCGACGTCTTCCCAGTTGCGGGTTCGGTTCCGGATGCCACCTGGGTGAAAGGTCAACCGATTGATATTTGGTACGGGTGCCAAAGCTGGACTGTCGACGGCTACTACGGCACCGATCATCATGATCCCAGCCGTGTTGGAGTCGACAATATCGCCGCGTCGGTCGACCACGATCGCTGGGTAGGGCGCGTGAGCATTGAGAATCGCATTCAGGACCGTCCTAACCTCGTTCATCTCCGGGGCATCGAAGTCGCTGTGGGGATACAAGGGTGCGAACCCAGCCGAGTACAAAAGAGCGTTCCGGTCGCGTAGCGGCAGCTCCAAGACGATTCCGAGGTGGACGACCATTTCGCGACTAGGGCGAGCCTTGCCGGTTTCGAGGAAACTGATGTGTCGACTGGAAACCTCAGCCTCGTTCGCGAGCTGCAATTGGCTGAAGCGGCGCGTGGTCCTCCACCAACGTAGGGCGCTGCCGAAATCGTCCAGAGAGATCTTCATGCGCACAGTCTGTCGGCCCATCGGACGAGTAGCCATTACCTGTGACGTCATGGCCATCGCGACCGAACTCGCCCAAGATCTTCCCATCACCAGCCGAGATGGGAACGGCTGGGCCGCCCACCTCTTCTAAGGAGCATCGTCATGACCACTCTCGACACAAAGAACTACCTCGATTCCCCAGAGCACGAGCTCGCAGCCAGGCGGGCCGCGACCAAACTCAGGAACGTCCTGCGCCTCAACACCGAGCTGTCGATCGTGACCGGCACTATCGGGCTCGCTGCCGGCGGCCCCGTCGCCAACATGCTCGGCGTGGACCAGGTCTGGCTGATTCGCCTCCTCGGAGGCGGGCTCGCCGCCTTCGCGCTCGTCGTGTTCATCGTGGCCGGTAGCCGCACCAAGACACTCCAGACATGGAGCGCCAAGATCAGCATCGCGGACCTCGGATGGGTAGCCGGGACGGTCGCGGTCATCGGTCTCGGTTGGCTCTCAACCACAGGCGTTGTCGTCATGGCGGCCGTCGGCCTCTTGGTACTAGCCCTCAGCATCGCCCAGATTCGATCCCGAAACTGCCTGGTCGCCGCCACAGCCGAGACCGACGCCGGCCTCGACGAGTCCCCACCAGTCGAGATCCACACCCTGATCCGCGAGATCGACGGCACCCCCGAACAGCTATGGCCAGCCATCTCCGACCACGCCCTGTACGCCGAACTGGCCCTCAACCTCAAGGCAGCGCAGAACGTCACACCAAACGGGCCAGGCTTCGAACGTACCTGCACTGACAGCCTCGGCCGGACGTGGTCAGAGACATGCACATTGTGGGACCCAGGTCACCGCTTCGACATCGATATCAACATCGACGACTACCCCTACCCACTCCAGATGGTCCAGGGAAGCTGGAGGGTCGCCGAAGCCTCCCCCAAGACCAGCAACATCTCAATGGTCTTCGCCTTCCAACCCAACCGCGGCATCTACGGCCGAATATTCCTGCCGACGATGCACCTCCTGTTTCCACTCATCCTCAAACGAATTGCCAAAGGCTGGGACCGGACGGCCAAACAACGAAACATCCAAGCCGCCGGCGCCGTGTAAGCAGGCCAACCGGGCGAGCTACTGCTGAATCTCGAACCGCTCATCACCAGCGTGGCAAGGCGAATCAATGAGCGACACCGATCTAGGTGAGCAGTTCATGGACACCTAGCAGGGTGACTTAGTGACCCCGACTAACCCTCGCTGGGTTCGGGGGCCTCGCTAGTCTCGGGGAACTGGGTCCCTGGAAACTCTGTGGTCTCGCTCGGCGTTGACGGATCATTGCCGTCGCCCGCGCCGGGCCAACCGGTAAACAAAAGCAGCACGAAAATTGCGGCGAGGCCGAGTGCTCCGACTTGGAGTCGATCAATAAGTGTCTTTAGCGTCATCAGTGCCTCCTAGAACGATGGAAAGCCGCTGTCGGACCAGAACCACACCGCGCTCGTGAGAAACAGCCCAATCAGGATCGTGAACACAGTGCCGCCAAGAACTGGCAGGGCCCACGCCGGCCCGGACTTCTTTCGAATCACGAAGATTTTCGCGGCCAGCGCGCCATAGAACAGACAGCCGAGCACCGAGTGAATAAGCGTTCGTGCGTCGCTAGCTCCCCCGTTAAAACCAAACGTCCAAAGGCAGATGTAGGCAACCGGCAGCGTGAATATAAAAGCCGTTGTGCCCGACAAACGGTGCAGATCGCCGAACCACGGCGGTGTCACTGCAGGGAATGAGATTCGGCCATACATCCGCAACGCTGTCATCAGTTGAACAACGGCGAGGATCACGGCGACAGTCGTGAACCAGACTTTCAGTTGCGTCGAACCGCTGAAAAACAGCTGAAACGGTCCCTCCTCGGATGCCTCATGAACGCTGCCATAAACCCCGAGCGAAACCGAGACCGCAGCGCCGGCCATGAAGGCTCCAAGCGGAAGACCGCGTACCTCGGTAGCAGATTCTGTCACTCTGTCCTCCTAACGGTCGTTCCCCAACCGCACGCTAGGCGATGCGGTCGAGCATTTCATCAGTGAACCGAGCAACACCGCTAGCTGAACACCGGGCGTAGGAAGGTGCGCTCGTAGCTCACGATGCATCGTGTTCGCTCGGCATGTTCCCATGCCCGAGAGCAATCGGGATCGTCGGCCGTCGACTCGGCCCGATATCTCTCGTACTCGGCCAGCGATGGAAAGCTGAAGAGCGCGTAGGCGACATTATTCGCCCCCTCCGATGGTAGGAAGTAGCCGTGGTGCGTGCCGCCGAAGCGTTCGACAAGTGGTATCCACATGCGACCGTACTCTTCGAAGTCGGCGAGCTTGTACGGGTCGATTACGTAACGAAGATGGATCGTGATCATCGGAGTGGTGTCCTTAGGCGATGCGGTCGAGCATCTCATGGGTGATGGCGTAGACGGCTGGTTCGCCGGCGAAGAACCGTCGTAGTTCCTCGACTGCCAACTCGCCCATACGGTTGCAGTTCTCGATGCACCCTGCCGTATGGGGAGTTAACACCACATTGTCGAGAGTTCGCAGTGGGCTGTCCAGGGCGCACGGTTCTGGGTCGGTCACGTCGAGGAAAGCAAAGAACCGACCGCGGCTCAGCTCGTCAATCAGCGCAGCCTCGTCGATGAGTTCGCCACGAGCAGTGTTGATTAGCAGCGCATGGTCGGGCATCAGGGCGAGGCCAGCTTCATCCAGAATGTGATGTGTAGACGGTGTTGACGGACAATGGAGCGACACGATGTCGGCTCGTTCGAGAAGCTCTGGTAGCTCGACTTTGGTCACACCAAGCTCGGCCGCTCCGGCTGCGTCGAGGTATGGGTCGGCCACCAGGATTGTGGTCTCAAATGGGGCCAAAAGTGAAATGACGTGGCGGCCGACATTCGAGGCGCCGATGAGGCCGACCGTCGAACGGGTGAGTTCTCGTGCATCCCACCGATCCCAAGCCGAACTCTCGCGCCATCCGCCCTGCTGGAGGTGGCGGCCCAAAGGGATCACACGTTTCCGCCCAACGATCATCAAACCAAGAGTGGTCTCGGCGACGTCGCGAGCGAGAGTAACTCCAGCGCTGGTCAGGTGGATTCCACGATCCCAGAAGGCCGGTGACGTAAACCGTTTCACGCTGCTACCCATATGGGCCATCGCCATGAGATTCGGAGCACCCCCAACAACGTCGGCATCGAGCTGGTGAGTGCCCCACGACGTAATGCAGCCGTCGGCACCTGCCAACAGCTCGAGTAGTTCGGTCTTGCCCGCCGGTTCTTGGCCAGCATGAACAACCTCGGCGAACTCAGACAACGCTGCCAAAGCCTCGTCGGAGAACATCCGCGGGTAGTTGTCGGTGCCAATGGTTATGGCGACAGTTGGACGGCTCATCTCTGCGTCTCCTGAAGTAAGTCGAGGTGAACTCGATAACGGCTATCTAGTAGGTCAATCTGGGATGGGTCTGGCATGACTACGGATCGCTCGGCTGCCACCGTTGCTGCCCTCAGCCATCAAACCCGACTGTTGAGCGGCAAGAACAGCGGCTCCGACTGCTGGCCACGACCCAGGTCGAACAACCTCGATCCGAATGGCGCAGGCACTTGCAATCAGCTGAGACCAACCCGCAGCTTGGCTCGCACCACCGACAAGAGTTAACGCGGTCGGTCGGTGGTCGCGTGGCATCGACCGCAGAGCGGTGCGGACCTCAAAGGCGGCGAACTCCATGATTGCGAGAGCGAACTTTCCTCGGTCAGACGATGCACCGGTAGGCGAGAATGTTCCGGCGCCTGGATGTGAGCCGCCAGCGGTTGCGTCTTCGCCACCTGGGCCCAAGAAGTACGGGCTGTCCAAGCTGAGGGTGGTTCGTCGCAACGTTTCGTCGAGCAAAGCGTATCGGTCGGTATCGCCCACGAATCCGGCCTCGACAAGCCACCATTCCATCGATGCGCCAAGCCCACCCAGGTACCGCGACGAAGTCCGCAAGCCTTCGACAACGTGGAAGCTGACGTTCATCTCGTCGGGAACCGACGCGGTGTCGGCTTCGTCGATGACGGTGGTAACTACCCATGCAGTGCCAGCGGCCAGAAGCGCCTCGCCTGGTCTATCCACACCCAGACCAAGGGCGGTACAAGTCTGGTCGTGACCGCCAACCACAACTGGCAAAGACTCAACCAAGCCAGTCGCCGCGGCCATATCGCTGGTGAGCTCGCCGGCCATTGCGCCACAGTCCCTTAGCTCGGACAGTCGCTCGGGAGCAACCCCCGCGAGAGCACATAGATCCTCGCTCCACCTACCTGTGGTTCCGTCGAGTAGTTGCATTCCGGCCGCATTGGAAGGGTTTGTGATCCACGAACCGACTAGCAACGACATCACGAAATCGTCGGCTGATCCGAATCGGCTGCGTTCGTGCAGCCCCGGTTCGTTGACCTTCAGCCACACAACTTGGGGAAGGCCAAGGCCTGGTTGAACTGACCACCCCGAGTTTTCACGAACCGCGGCCGCGGTGCCATCAGCCACCCAGCTCTCAACGATTGACGAGGTTCGAGTGTCCATCCAAGTAGTCATGTCGGCTGCGGCAATACCAGACTCGTCGACCACGACGAGCGAGCCGCTTTGCACCGCTGCGCAGACAGCCAACACCTGAGCGTTCTTGGGCATGTTCTTAGTGAGGCGTGACAGACACTCAACCACGGCCTCTTTGACTTCAGAAGTTGACTGAACCGCCCAGCCAGGTTTCGGAGCCCGAAACGAGAGTGGTTTGGACGATGCACTGGCGATGATGGCACCCTGGCCGTCGACGACCACGGCCTTGACCGACGTTGTGCCGATGTCGAGCCCGACCACGGCCTCCACAACTACGCCGAGGGCAGAAGTTCGACGGCCTCGTCGGCAGTAGCGCCACCGTGAACAACAGCAACAATGGCCGACGTCATGGCCCTTGGGTCTTCGCACTGGAACACATTGCGACCGATAGCCACCCCTGCAGCGCCGGCCGCGATGGCATCGGCAATGTTGGACAAGGTGTCGCGTTCGGTCCCCTTCGACCCGCCGAGAATGACCACTGGGGCCCAGGTGTTCTTCGTGACCTGTTCGTAGTTCTCGGTGTACGGAGCCTTGATAAAGTCGGCACCAAGTTCGGCGCCGAGTCTGGCCGCGATGGCAACTGCTTCGGTGCCACGCATCTCTGGGCCGCTATCGAAACCGCCTGGCACCATCTCGCCGAGCACGGGCATCCCCCAGGCGTGGGCCTCGCGCGTCATCCGAGCCAGGTTCGTAAGTGTCGATTCTTCTTTGTCGCTGCCGGGCAGTGCGGTGACGACGAGGGCATCGGCACCAACTCGCAGCGCATCTTCGACGGTGAAGAACAGGGTCGAGGCTGAGCCATCGCTCGGAGTGCCAAGGTTGGTAGCCGCTCCATCGCCTCGAAGTATCAGGCCAACCCCGCTTAGTTCGTCTTCAAACCGTCGAGCGATGCCATAAGAAGTCAAGATGGCATCGGCACCACCAGCGACTACTTGGCGAATAACGGCGGCCGGTTCTTCGAACCCTTCGCATGGCCCGTCGATAAGGCCGTGGTCGAGCGCCACGATGACCGCCTTACCATCGGGTGCAAAAATTCGACTGAGGCGACGTTTAGTTGACATTGGGATTCTCCATCGGGTGTGGTCGGCGCTCCGACCACGAATCAGGGTCGACTATCCGAGAGGATCTTGTAAGTGGCGTGCAGTAACTCGAGGTTCTCATCGAGATCGGGCGACAG
>JAADHX010000473.1 GCA_013151655.1 Actinomycetota bacterium | reverse complement strand
TCCTAGTTGGGAATAGTTCAGTCTGAACGGTTGGAATCGAACCTTTGTTGCACTGCATCGTGCGCACTGCATCGTGGACAACGCAGTGAGGGCACGTCGGTAGGACGAGCAGATGCCGAGACGGGTGTGAAATCATTCGTGTCGACCCCGACGTTGACCATGCGGCCGTTCTGCGTCATGCGGTCAAGTCGGCGAGCGGTGTCATGGCGGTGACGCGGTACCGGAAGAACTCGCCTTGGTTCCAGCGGTCGGTGTCGTAGTGCCAGCCGAGCCGGCCGGCGTCTGGGATGGTGATCCCGTTGAAGGTTGTGTAGCTGGTGAAGTCGCCGCCGAAGCGGTGGGGGCCCCAGGTACCTGTGTTGTCTGGGTCGCCCCACCGGTCGAACACGACGGATTGGATGCGCCCGTCGGGAGTGAGCGTGTAGTGGACCTCTACGGGTTTGTCGTCGATTGCGTATCGGGCGCTGATGTGGTCGTCGTCTGTGGCTGTCCACTCGACGCCGAAGCGTGGTAGCAGCGTGGTTGGTAGTAATGCGGCTTCGGATGCCGCCCGTTCTGCTCCGCTCCGAGAGACGTCGGGTCCCTCGGCTTTCATGACGCGGAACAGGCCTGCGACTTTCCAGTCCATCTCGCCTTGTCCTTGGGCGTAGTAGTCCGATCCTGCGATGATCCCGGCGGCGCGGGCGGACCAGATGAATCCCCGGAGGGGGGAGAGCACTTCATGGGCCCGGAAGGGAAGCCATCGACCCACCTTGATGTGGCCTCGCATCTGTAGGAGCGCCGTGCGGGATAGCGGGGTGCCGGGCGCGATGGCGGTTCGGAGGAAGCGTTGCACCGGGTCAGGGAGGCCTTCGAGTTCGGAGTCGTCGAATTCTCCTACGGCGTCCTGCACCAGGGCGTTCTCGATCTCGGAGAGGTCGTGTCGGTTCAATGGCTCTCCTCGGATGGCTCGAATCGCAGGTTCAGTTGGTCGGCAAGGGCCACAGCTGTCACGAGCAAGTTGTCAATCGCCGTTCGCGTCGAGCACGTACTCGATCATGCGGTCGATCTCGACATCCGTCAGGACTTCCCCACCGTACGTCGGCATCCCCTTCGGGCCCCGCCGAATCGCCTCGACAACTTCCTCTCGATCGGACATTGTGGCGTCGGTCAGTTCTCCGCCTGCCATTGCACCTCCTCCACTGGGACCATGGCAACCGGCGCATCCGTTCTGCACATAGAGCGCCTGGCCACCGAGGTCGTCGGGGCGAGGCGTGTTCTCGTCGCGGTACCCGAGGTAGTCGTATTCTTCACCGACGATGGCGTCTGGAGAACGGTTGAAGCTCTCATTCGGAGTGAGGTTGGCGTGCGTCGTCGGCTGCCTTGCGATCACGACGAACATCCCCACCGCAGTCAGCAGCACGAAGGTCACCATCGCGTACGGTGCCAGGCTGAGTGGTTGCCCGGGACCGTCGTTCGCCCTGGAAATGGCGACGAGCTGGTAGACAGCGAGGATCAGAACGCCCCAGACCAGTGCGAGCACGACGAACAACCACCCGACGTTCACGAAACCCATGTCGAGACCCGCAGATCCGGACCGCTGTTGCGGACCCGGTCGGACGACCATCTCGAATTCCTCCGCTTCTATTCCGTCGGGACCGTCGTATTCGATTCGCATCTGGGCGGTCTCGGAACTGTCAGCGTTCTGGACAAACTCGAACTCGACGACGCCGGACTCGTCCGTGACTCCACGATCAAGTTCGACGAAACCCGACGTACCGCCGATTGCCGCGAGCCGGGTCACGGCCACATCCGCACCGACGATGGGTCCATCCGCGTCACTGATGGTCGCCGAAACACTGACTGTCTCTCCGACGGTCGTTTCCGCGGGTGCATCGACACCGATGGTCGCGGCGAGGGCAGGGCTCGACAGGCCCCCCGCAATCCCGACTACGGCGATAAGCATCGCGAGAACCAGAGTAAACGGCCGCTGCCGACGGATCGCTGGCTGACAGCTCATTGCTCGACCGCCTCATGTTCAGTTGGAACACGCGCCATTCGAGCCTCATGTTCCTCTTTCATCTCCCACACCGCGAGCACAGGGAAGAACTTTGTGAACAGGGTCAGGAGCAGAAGGAACAGTGCCAGACCCGCTCCGAAGACGGACCATTCCACCCACGTCGGTGCATACGATGCCGGCTCGTAGGGCATCAGCGGAACCCGCAGGCCGGCCACGACGATGAAGTAGCGCTCGATGAACATCGCGACCAGCACAAACGCCGAAGCAATCGATAGACCGATCACATTTCGGGTCCGCTTGAATGCGACGATCAGGATCGGGAATACCAGACCGCCGAAGAAGTAGAACCAGTACAACGGAGCGAACTCGGTCAGGAACAGTTCCCGAAACGCGAACAGGTCGTCCTCCGAAGCGTGGAAGCCCTTGGTTATGTACTCCGACGCATTGGAGTAGAGCATCACCATCGCCGCGGTCAGCAGGAGATATCCGAGGTATTCGAAATGCACCGAGGTGATGTACTCCTGCAAGTGGAAGCGACGCCGGACCACGGCCAAGACCAGAATCAGAGCTGCGATTCCCGAGAAGATGGCACCGGTCACGAAGAAGAACCCGAAGATCGTGCTGTTCCAACTGACTCTGAGAGTCATCGCGAAGATCCACGACACGACGGTGTGGACCGAGACCGCAATCGGGATGATGAGCACCGCGAGCAAGGAGATCGACTTCGTCAGGGACTTCTTCTGCGCCGTATTGCCCCTCCATCCGAACGAGAACACCGCATAGATCCACCACTGGAATCGAGGCACCCGACCATCGAGACGATCGCGGAACAGCGCCAAGTCGGGCACCATCGGAACTAGCAAATAGGTGACGCTCGCTGTGAGATAGATGGTGATCGCGAACATGTCCCACATCAGCGGGGACTGCCAGTTCCCGTTGATGAACATCTGGTACAACCGCAACGGTTTACCCATGTCGACAATTACCATCAGGCCACCAGTTACCAGAGCGACAACGGTGATCGATTCGGCGATCCGCGTGATCGGTGTTCGCCACGAGGCGTTGCTGACCCGCAGGATCGCCGAGATCAGTGTTCCGGCATGACTGATGCCGATGAAGAAGACGAACGACGAGATGTAGAGGCCCCACGAGATTCGATCGCGCATCCCGGTCACGTACAGCCCGTCTCGCACCTGGGTGCTGTACGCGAACACACCCCAGACGATCATCGCACTGAGGCCGACCAGCCACAGCACGTATCCGCGGCCGGCCCGCTTGACAGGTGCAATCACGTGTTCATCGAGTCGGTCATCCCAGGCGCTTTCGCCGGTGCCTGGATGCACCTTGGGCGACTCGGTCACCTCTCCCATGTGACTGCACCCTTCGCTCGATCTGCCCACGGCCACTCGGTGGGAAGGCGGCCCGTGGATTCAGGGTCTCGCCCGACGTCCTCGCCGTGACCGGGGATGTAGTGAACACGCGGACGGGTACCCAGATCCTCCTTCAACCGATAGGTGTTGTTGCGTGTCAGATAGTCCTGGAACCCGACCACCTCGACACCGTTGGTCGCGATGTCTTCCTCCAGATCCCCGTAATAGATCGCATCCTGTGGGCACGCCTGGACACATTGGGGCAGAGATCCCGCTCGAACTAGGTCCGTGCAGAAGTCGCACTTCATGACCGTGCCTCGTTTGGCGGGGACCTGATGGGCGGGCGAGTAGTCGGCCAGTAGTGCTTCGGGTGGGACGGGTGCCGTTCCCCAGTTGAAGAAGCGACGGTCGTAGGGACACGCTGCCATACACAGCCGGCAGCCGATGCACCGCTCCTGGTCGATCGCGACGATGCCGTCGGGCTGTGAGTAGGTTGCGGCGACGGGGCACACGTTCACACATGGCGGGTTCTCGCACTGTTGGCACGGGGTCGGAAGGAACTGGGTTCCACCTCCTGACATCTCGTTTTCGTAGATCTCGATCCACTCCATCGGCTCAGGTGCGAGATGCCCCTCGATACACGCCAAGGTGCATTGCGGCGGCGTGCCCTGGCTCTGGCATCCGTCGCAACGTCTGAGATCGATGATCATGCCCCATTGCCGAACGCGCCCTCTCGGCCCGAGAGCAGGTCGGTCCTCCTGGGCGTTTTCCGGCTTGACCATCGCGCCCAACCCGAGTGCTGGAGCTGCCACCGCGAGCCCCCCGGCACCCAGCTTCTTCAAGACATTGCGCCGGCTTACAGAGACTGGGACGGCGGTGGGACCGTCGGAGGTCGGTGTGGACCCCTCCGATCCGAGACCGTCTGCAAGCCCGAGTCCGACTGGATGAGACTCGACTCGATGGTTGGACCTTCGACGATTGAACTGCATGAACTGCTCCTCATGACACCGATTCGGTGGGTTTCCGGTCGCTGTCCTCTCCCGCCGCGAATGTGGTTCGAGCGGGCCAGGCGGGGTGACGCCCTGGCCCGCTCCGGTAACGGTGGACTATGTGGTCATCACCCAACGAGGTTGACCACGATCCAACCGATGCCCGTGCTCTGTACGTGGTCTTCGTCCTCCCAACCCTCGGGAGACACGTCCGAATCCCAGTAGGCAACGGCCATCTGGTTCGAGCTACCGATCACGAAGGTCGTGTCGGTCGAATCACCCGTGTCGAATGGGCGACTCATCTCAAACGTCCACGTTCCGTCGGCATCGGCGACCGGTTCAGAATGACTCCAGGCTCCGGCGAGCGAATTCTCGGCGCCTTCACCGTTGTCGTCCTCCCGAGTCTCTGTATCGGTCGACCACTCGTCGTCGAAGTTGCAGGCTTCGTCGTTCCCGGCGTCGTTTCCTTCACCTGGGCCGGAGGTGGAACCGCCGGCGACGACACCTGCTTCACATTCGAGTTCCCAGTGCCAGATGTCGACCATGCCGAGGGAGGTCTCCTGGTCGTCCTCGGTTGCACCCATTGCGTCTCCGGCACTCTGGTCGATCGCCCACTGCACGCCGAGAGCGGCGGACAGGTGGGCGTCGTCAGGATCCCAGTTGTAGTCATCCTCGACCTGTATGAGGACCATGACATTTTCGCCGTCATGGGCGACCTTTACCGACGCGTCCTTGGACTCCGCGGTCACGTCGACAATCGCATCCAGTGTCAGGTCCAGTACGGGAACGTCGGCCCAGTCGGCCGCATCACCGTCTATCGTGATCCCTTCTACGAGGTTGGCATCGACAACCACCGGTTCAGTCTCTGCTGGGGCGCCGGTCTCGGCCGGCGCATCGGTTGCCTCGGGGGCGTTCGTCTCCGCAACAGCATCAGTTTCTGCCGGAGCTTGCGTCGACCCGGAACTCGAGTCGCCGCTTCCGCAACTGACCGCTACCACTGAGAGGAGGACCGCCCCGAGAACTGCCGAAATCTTCTTGGCTCTCATAGGATTCTCCTTTCTGTCGCTCGCCCGAGATGGGCGACCGATTCAAGAACAGCATCAGACGCGAACCGTTCCGATGGGGGACTGTTCTGAGTAAATGGTCCGCCTGTGACGGAAACGCAGCTAGGGCACAAAGACACATCGACGACGATCGTGGTCTGCGCTCCGTGAAGTGAGTCCCGGTTTCTGATCCAGCTGTTGTGTTCCTCGATTGCCCCCGGAGGGGGCGAGAGAGGATCATGATGACTTATGACCAAGAGGAGCCGACGTCACACGCTTGAGCAGATCATCCGCAAGCTGGTCTGAGGGCAACAAGTTGTTGTCTTCAGGTCAGGAACTCGAGGAGGTGTGCCGCCATCTCGAGGTCGCCGAATCGACGCGGCATCGTTGGCTCGCCCAGCTCGGCGCCATTTCGTGGGGCATCGTTGTCGCCCTCGACAGAACCCAGCGACTGAGCCTTCGCCCTTGCGCGCCTGCGGACCAACGATCTCGACGAGTACCTGGTGCCCAGGCGCGATGTCGAAGTCACGGTCGCACTCCTCCACGAAACTGGGCGTGGCGTCGCCTACACCAAGTCACCATTCGCCTACCTCTTCGAGCTTGTCCCCTAGGGCGAAGGACATCAGCCCACCGAAGTCGATGAGCGATGTGGGTGATATATGCGTGCATCACTCACAACACCCAACAGCCGGATCAACAAGTTTTCGAACAAGATCTGTCACACACGGACTTTCCGCGACTCTAAATAGAGGTAA
>JAADHX010000077.1 GCA_013151655.1 Actinomycetota bacterium | reverse complement strand
TCGGCCCTGAGCTGGCCTCGTTCTACGAGCGCCTTTCGAGTGTCGTCGTCGGTCAGAACCTCCATCAACGCTTCGGCCAACGCCACTGGGTCGCCTGGCGCAACCAGACGGGCCTCGTCGCCGTCGATGACAACGTTTCGGTAGCCAGGGAGGTCCGATGCCACAACCGCGGTGCCTGCCGCCATTCCTTCGAGTAGTACAACCCCGAACGACTCGCCCCGAAGCGACGGCACACAGAACACATCAGCACCTCGCAGCCGGCGAACGAGCTCGACGTCGTCGACGCTGCCAAGCCACGTGATTCGATGATCGTGTCGGGCCTTGGCTTTCATTGTTTCGGTCTCTGGCCCCAAGCCGACGACCCACAGACGTACGTGGTGAGGGATATGTTCCATGGCGTCGAGCAGAACCGAAAGGCCTTTGCGTGGTTCGTGACGGCCAACGAACACGATGGTCGGGCCGTCGGTAGGGCTGGCCTGACCTTCCCTATAACGAGCCATCTCGACGCCATTCCACAGACGTGTGTACTCGCCGCCAAGCGCCTCCATAGCCATCTTCTCGGCGTCTTTCGACACCGCGACCCTGACCTTGACACGGTTCGCCAGGACTCGGACACCTGGAATCATGTATGCCAAAGAACCACCAGCAGCGTGCCACGTGCCGACAACGGGTGTGGTGTTGTAGATCATGGCGTTGGTGCTGACGCCTGGCACGTTGGGTTCGTGCACGTGAAGCACATCGAATTGTTCGTCACGCAGTGCCCTCAGAAGGCGAAGGGCACACGAAGGATCAGGCGCCAGCGGCACTACTGAACCATTCGCATCGGTGGTAATGGAGGCTCCGAGCGGAGTTATCCCAGGTTCTGGTGGGGGGCCATCACAAGGGGCCAGCACCCTCACCTTGTGCCCCATTTGGCCCAACAATCTAGCCAGACCAAGCACCTGATTCTGCACGCCGCCTGGGTAAGTAAGGCTGTACGGACACACGATTCCTATCCGTAGGGCGCCACTCATCAGACGCTCAAGCTCGTCTGGATCGGAGCGCGGATCTGGCGCACCAGCGAGGAGGTCTTTCCAACGTTCGAACATAGGCAGCAGCCACGCTAGGTCCTCACTCCGGGCAAGCACAAGGGACTCGCCTACTCTTACGACAGTGAGACTCACTTCGCTGTTTCTGGCCGACCACGCCGAAGCCGTTCGCGGCAAGCTCTACGTGACCGGCGGCGCATGGGACACGCTCAATGTTCGCCAGCTGCCCGCGGTTCATCCTCACCTGTCGGTTTGTGTGGTTCTTGAGGTCGGATGGGACGACACCGACACCGACCTTGACCTACAGGTCAAACTGATGGATGCCGACGGTCACTCGCTTCTCGCCGGAAAGATCGGCGGCAAAGCGAGAGCCCAGCGTCAGCCAAGCGCCAGGCCGGGCGACACCGCGCCGCTAATCCTGGTGTTCAACTTGCTCAACACCCGGTTCGAATCTGCTGGCGACTACGCCGTTAGCCTCGAACTCAATGGCGTGCCTGTGGGCCAGGCCAGACTCAAACTTCGCCTGATTGTTCCGCCAGGACCGCAGTCATCTCCGCCACCATGATCACCGGCTCCCCCAGCCCAACTAGCTGGACGGTGTTGGGGCTAACGCGACTGGGTGGCTGAGCTGCTGGACGTGTCAGATGGCCAGTTAGGTTGGAGCAGATGCCATTGGTCCGGCGCCCGCTCAATCAACCCTTCAAGTTCGTTGGCAAGAAGCTGTGTTCCGGCGGCAACGTCGGCTCGAAATTTGCCCTTTCGTTCTAAGTCGAGCGGAGGTCGAACTACTCCGAGGTGAGTTCCATCTGGTCGGAAATACACGCCAACCGGCAACACCGGAGTGCCTTTTCGCAGTCCGAGCATCGCCGGGCCAGCCGGGAGTTTCGTGGTCTCGCCGAAGAACTCCACGTCGACGCCGCCGCCCATCACATCGCGATCACACAGCAAGCAGACGATTTCGTTTCTGGACAGTGCAGCTGCCACCTCGACTCCGGCATTGCTGTCGGCGACGATGATTTTCATGCCGAACTCCTGGCGGAGGTTGGCGAACCAATCGAACAGTTCGGGCGGATCGAGTTGTTCGACAACCACGGTTGTGGGGAGACCTTTGACAGTGGTAAGCCAGAACCCGGCCCACTCCCAGCCGCCGAGATGCGGTAAGGCGAGGATGCACCCATTGCCTTGGGCCAGAGCATCAGAAATGTGGTGGAAGTCTGGCACCTCGATGCCGCTGTCGAGATCGGCATCTGATCGGCCCGGTAACCGGAAGGACTCCATGTAGTAACGGGCGTAACTCTCGAACCCGCCTGACACTGCGGCGTCTAGTTCTCGACCGGCGTAGTTTGGGTTGGCCCGTTGCAGGTGGCGCCGCAGCATCGCAGCCTTGGTCGGAGCCATCTTGGCCAGAGCTGGCCCGACAGATCGCGGTAGTGCCTGAGCTATTCGCTCTGGTAGGAGTCGAGCTAGAAACGCGCCAGTTCTGTACGCGCCGACAGTTCCCTTATCGCGTACCTGGTCCAACACCGACATTGCTGACCCGGAACGACCTCAGCTGCGGCTGGCTCGGCGACGAACGTTGCGCCGGGTCGTAGCGCGGGGTTTGCGCCTGGCCCGCCACGTCGCACGCTCGCGCGGTGTGGGGACGGGCCGTTCTTTGCTTGCTTGTTTCCAGACCTTTTGGAACCGGAAGATCGCCGTGCCGATAGTTGCGACCAACAAGATCCACAACACCGGGATCAGAAGGCTCTCAAACAGCAGCCCGATAGCGAGCACGATGATGCGCTCAGCGCGTTCCATCAGCCCACCCTTGGCGTCGTAGCCAAGCGACTCGGCCTTGGCCCGCTCATATGAGATGAGCGACGACGCGGCCATCACCGCGAACGGCAGCACCGCTATACGGCCTGCTCCCGGTTGGCTGGCTAAATACCAAGCCACGCCGCCGAGAAGAAACGAATCGGTGACGCGGTCGGCGGTCGAGTCGAAGAAGGCGCCACGTTTGCTTGAAGTGCCTGCCGCCGCGCTGACGGGCCCGTCGAGAAGATCAGGGATTGCGACGGCGATAAGCAACAGGAACCCGAGCTGAAGGCGACCAGAGCCAACGGCCAACGCCATCACACCCGACATCAGCAAGCCGATGACCGTGAGCACATCGGCGCTGACACCAGCGCGGTGCAGGTTGCGGCCGATCGGCTTCACGATCTGGTCGACGCCTTGGCGCCAGTTTCCGTCGAACATTTTGAGACTCCCTAGCGACCGACCGAACGGTCGACTGCACCCACTCTAGAACTGTCGCTCGTCGTTTTCGACACACGACCGTCATCATCTGGTTTATCTGTCGGGGGCCGATGCGAGACCGTCGTCGCCAAACTGCGACCAGTCCTCTGGGTTGTCTTCAACGATTTGGTCGAAGACCAGACCTTGTCCGGCGTCGATAAGAACCAGACCGCGTTTGGTCGGCGGATCATCGGCCGAATACACCAACACACGCCAGGTAGGTCTGCTGCGAAACCCGCGCCAACCCAGCTGAGCCGACGCGTGACCAACAGGAAAGTCGACGGCGGTAGTGGCCGCCACCAGCGCATCGTTTTCGTCGAAGCGCAACGGGACCGCCGCAAACACGTGGTAGATGCCGATCAGCCCAAGCCCGATGCAGCCAATGACCAATCCGTTGTTGGAAAGGACTGCATCTTCGCCAGCCGAGACCGCCAGCGCGCCAACAAGCGCGGCCAGGACGATGTAGGCGACGCCTGGAATGCGACGGCGTTTGTTGTCGGGGAAGTGATAGATGCCAACGAAGCCGCGGTCGAGGTCGGCGGGCAATTCGTCGACCATCTCTGCGGGCTCAACTGGCGGGCTCTCAGAAGGCCCTGCGTTCTCAGAAGACCCTGCATTCTCAGTAGACATCGGTGTCACGCTAGCGGTCGGCGATCGGTGGGCCACGAATTGCGCAGCCGAACGGCTGAAGTTGCCAGGTCTTCTGGCATCACCCTGGTACTCGTCGTTGCGGTCATGAAGTTTGTGTCACCCGCCCATCGGGGCAAGACGTGGGCGTGCAGATGATCGGGAAGCCCAGCGCCGGCCGCCGCGCCTTCATTCACACCGATATTGATGCCGTGTGACATGAACGCGGTCTTGATAGCGGTTGTGGCATCTCGTACCAGCGACCACAACTCCAGGTGCTCCTCGACAGACAATGCGTCGACAACATCGATGTGGCGGCGAGGCAACACGAGTACGTGGCCGGAGTTGTATGGAAAGGCGTTCAGCAGCACCACTGCCAGATCGCCGGCAAAGACCAGCTGGTCGCCGTCGCGTTCGGCCGCCTCGATCACCGCACAAAGAACACAGTCGACCGAGGTATCTACGTCGCCGGCCAGGTAGGCGGCTCGCCAACCGGCCCAGAGGCGATCAAGCTGTTCGGCCACAACAAACCTTGTCGCAACGGCTGTCGACGGTGGTCATGGCGCACTCCCTGTGATTGTTTCGATCGCCTTGGCAACAAGGTAGTCACTACTGCCCGGTTCGGATCGGGCCCCGCCAACTTCGACGAACAACTGCCATGGCACCGCGGCGCCGAACTGACCAGCGAGCTGGGCCATCGTACGTTCGGCTTGGTCATAAACGGCCGAGATCTCAGATACTGATCCCGTTCTGAATAAGTAGAGGTCTGGAAACTCGACTTCCTCGTCGGTCACAGCCGGTCGACCTGCGGTTATCCAGTCGGCGAGGCCCTCATGGAACCAAAGTGGCGTTGCCGGGCCAGATGCCCGCACCGACGCGACGTGGGCCAACTCGTGAACCAGAACTTCGATCTGGCGCTCGACACTGCGTCTGGCCATGTTCGACTCCTGGGTAACAATGCGTGGCGACACGACTTCCCACCCGGCGCTTCGATCGATGTCGAGGGTGGTGAACGCCACGAACCTCGACGCGTCGCCGGTCGGCCGAAGGAGCTCTTCGACTTCGGCGAGACCATCGGGGACGATCACAACAACCGAGCCTTGCCATGGCTGGCCCCAATTGGCTTCGAACCGATCGATCGCGGTCTCGGTTAACCCCGCCACCTGGTCGAGCCGCTCGATGCCGGCAGTTCCGATTGCGACAACTCGGGCAGTGTGAAGAACGTTGCTGCTGCGTAGCTCCCACAAAGAACGCCCCGATGCCAAACCGATGACTGCCAAGTCATCATCGCCGAGCACGCGCCACCCATCTGAGGTGTCGATAAACGACAGGTACAACGTCGCCGCGGTTGGCCACACATCGACCCGGGTGAACTGCAGACGGCGGGTAACCGACAGAACCACCACCCGCTCGCCGTCTGGGCCCGCGAGCCCTGGTGGAGCAAGGTCGATCGCGGGCAGATCGATCGACTCGCTGAACGAATCGAACCCAATCGCGGCGGCGCCATCGATTGTGCGCCCTTCGATCTCACGGAACCGGTCTGTAGCCGCGACAGCAATGGTTGCTTGGTGAGCAGCTTTGTCGCCAGCCAAAACGGCGGCGGCGCGAAGCTCTAGAACCTCGGTGATAGCGACAGCGTCGATCTCGCCCAACAAACCTGTTTCGCGTGGCTGATCGGGCGCTGCTGCTGCCGCCGCTTGGATCTGCGCTGACGCGTCTCGAACCGAAGGGCCGAGAACCGAACCAATAGCCAAGATGCCAGCGAAAACAACCAGGACGGCCCCTGAAACGACAGACAATCTGGGTGGAGTCACGCTTTGTCGATCACACGTTGTCGATTAGACAACGCCAAGGAGCTTTGCCGCCTGAGAGACGGCTTCGCCACGATCGACGGCCGCATCGATTGCTTCAATTGCCGCCGGGGTGTCGAGGTCGTGGTCGAGAGCCACGCGCACTTCATCGAGGGCACCATTGCCATCGCCAGACCCGCGCCACCGCT
>JAADHX010000159.1 GCA_013151655.1 Actinomycetota bacterium | reverse complement strand
ATCCGCGGGTACTACGAGACTGCCGCACTGGGTCTGACCGACCACGCTCCAGAGAGTTGGGCTGGAGTTCGGTGGTTCCAGAACGAAACCGAAGCCGGCAAGGTCATTCGCGACGCTCAGGTTCGTATGCGCGACTCAGGCGCCGACCACTTCGACTGGGTCTTCTTGACCACGCAGGGCAGCATCTAGCCGTCACCGCGTTCACTCGCCGGTGATGCCATCGACAACAGAAAGGCAATGCTTATGTACGAAAACCGTCAGCAATGGGATCTCGCGGCCTGGCCCGAGATGTACACCAAGTTCAAAGAACTGGGCGCCATCATCTTCCCGGCGCCACCCGGATTTGAGACCAATATGATGGTGTTCACGGTCGCCAGCCTGACCGCGGGCTGTCGCCATTGCCAGGCCCACGGCGCCTACGGGCTCGACAAGATGGGCACGAACATCGACAAGATCCAGGCGCTCTGGACGTTCGAGACATCTGAATTGTTCGATGATCGTGAGCGAGCAGCACTACGATTTGCGATGGCGGCTGCTTCGGTGCCCAACAGCGTCGGTGCCGACAACCACTCTGATCTCAGACAGCACTACACCGACGAAGAAGCGCGCACGTTAATCGGCGTGATCTCCCTTGCTGGTTTCCTGAACCGCTACAACGATACTTTGGCCACAGTCACCGACGAAGAATCTGTCTCTTGGGCGGCCACGAACTTAGGTCCGCTCGGGTGGGATATCGGCAAACACGTCGGGAGCACTGAGGAGCAGCGGCCACAGTCGCCTTGGTAGGCCCGATGAGTCGGAGTGCCGCAGGACGGGCCACGTACCGATGTGGAGATCGAGTGGTCTGCATAGTGGTACATGCTGACCCGCAGAATGGGTCAGGTCGGCCGAACGGTGCTACGATGCGAGGACGCCAGCATGCGGCGTCACTGGAGGTAAACCATGCAATTTGCAGATCGTAAACGACTTCTCGATCCGTCCCCATTGCCCCTTGAGATGGGGTATGAACGACTCGATACTGGGGTCCTACATATTGCCGTTCGCACCGATATGCCTGGCTGCAAGGGCAAGATGCTCGACTGGTGGTTCGGCTGGTTCGACAACACGCAGAAGTATGTGTGGTGGCATCCGACTGACCACGTGTCCTCAAGCTGGGACGACGCGTGGAGTCCTGGTTCCTATGTTGGATCGACCAACATCGTGAAAGAAAGGATGAGCACGCCAGAAGTCCACGATGTACACATCCACTTTCTTGACCCTGCCGATGTGTTCGGCGCCGATGAGCTGGCACGTGCGAAAGCTGAGGGCAAGGTGTCAGCCATCGTCGTCGCTCAGACTGGGATCGGCGAGGAGCCATTCCGTGACGAGCAAGGACGCCCGTGTGGGGCCTTTCTCTGCCATGTCGTTCGCGACACCGAATGGGGCGCAGTTCTGCGCAGCCACTTCTGGTTGGGCGAAGGCGGGCCACTCGACGACCCCGATATTCTCGCTGAGGTCATCCCTGACGAGGCCGGGCCCGGAATTGTGCGTCACGCGTACAACGAGTTCACGTATCTGTCGCACCTGTTGCCCTCGCTCTACATCGCCGAGCGCAGAGACATCGAAGCACCCCGCGATCCTTGGCCAGAATGACACGTCGTTGAACGCGCCGGATGAAGATCACCTGATCTCCGTAGGCTGACGCGACCTTTTAGCGGATTGGAGGGCTGGTCTTGGTTGCGAGTGGAGTTCAGGTCATATCCAGAGCTGCGTCGATTATCCGTTCGTTGGAGGGGCGGCCGAACGGGCTCTCACTTGGCGAATTGGCACAAGAGGTCGGGCTGGCTCGATCAACGGTGCACAGAATCGTGTCGGCGCTTGTCGCCGAGGACATGCTGGCCCCTGTTCCGGGCAATTCGGGCTTCCGAATCGGTCCTGGTCTGATGCGGGTTGCGTCGATGTCTCGGGAGTGGCTCGCCGAACAAGCTCACAAAGGCCTTATCGGGCTGTCACAGGAGGTCAACGAAACGGTCGACCTGGCCGTTCGTTCCGCCGACCGTGCTCTGTTCATCGACCAGGTTGCCGTAACTCATAGGCTTCAGGCGCTTTCGGGTGTTGGGTTGGCGTTTCCACTGCACTGCACTGCCAACGGCAAAGCGCTTCTGGCGGATCTCGACAACGCCGCCGTCGAGAGTCTTGTCAGCCCGGACCTCGAAGCATTGACCGAGAACACGATTACCGATCGAGCTGTGCTCCTCGACGAACTCGATCAGATCCGCGAAACGGGAATAGCGATCGATCGCGAGGAACATCACTTGGGTATTTCGGCTGTAGGTGCCAGCCTGGCGAACCCGTATCGGATCCCTGCTGCTATCTCTATCCCCGTGCCTGTCGCACGATTCAGCGGACGCGAGAAAGCGTTGGGTGAGGCGCTTTTGCACACTTGCAGGGAGCTCGAACGCGAGCTTGGCACTAGCGCCGCGAGTTCCGATGCGAAGTCCTAGATGTAACGGGAGCGTGCGTTCTCAGCCCGCTGTGTAACCGCCGTCGAGGTGGATCACGGCGCCGGTCATAAAGTCTGACGCCGACGACGCCAACAGCTGCACTGCGCCGTGAAAGTCGGTGGGCTCGCCGAGGCGCCCGATCGGGATGCGACTAAGGATTCCTTCCCTTACGGCGGGAGCCCTCATCGGAGTACATCCAAGCAGTCAGGTCGGAGCGGAACACAGTGGGCGCGATGGCGTTCACACTTATGCCGTGCGGTCCCCACTCGCAGGCCAGAGAGCGGGCGAGCAGATCGATCGCCGCTTTTGACGGGCAATATGCGGCGTAGTTGGCCATGCCAAGTGTGCTGCGGGCCGAAGACATCAGGATCACCTTGCCACCGCGGTCCTGTTCGATCAGAACACGCCCTGCCGCTCGGCACAACAACCACGACTGGCGGACGTTTACGTCCATGACGGTGTCCCAATCGTCGAGGCTCTGGTCGACGATTGGTGCCACCAGGTTTGTGCCAGACCCTGAAACAACGATGTCGAGCCCGCCCGCTTCGGCGACGGCTGTTCCGACGATTACGTCGACATCGTCCTCGGTGCTCGGCCGCCGGTTGATGATCGACGCCGCCCCACCACCAGACTTGATGTCGGTGGCCACCTGTTCCAGCTTGGCCGCGTCGCCGCCCGCGAGCGTCACGTGGGCGCCCGCGCCCGCAAGCGCCATAGCTGCTTCCCTACCAAACGCGCCCGTTGCCCCTGTTACGAGCGCCGACCGATCTGTGAGATCGAAGATCGACTCAGGTGTGGGTAGAGCACTCATCGCCCAGTTCCAGGTGGGTTCGGCATCACGACGACCATCGAGGCAACTTCGTTGCCACGATTGGCTACAGATCTGGCCTCGTTTGCGGGGATGTGGCAGGAGTCTTTCGGACCAAGGGTGACTTCGTCGGTGTCGGTGATCACTGTGATCTCACCGGCGAGTACTACGTACACTTTCTCGAGTGGCGTTGCCTCGTGTTCGCAGCCGCCGCCCGGTAGGAAATGAGAGAGCCCGACCCAGAAGTTCTCCGTGTCGCTTACGTCGAGCCCCTGAAGCCGCAACGACGTACAGCCGAAGTGATTTGGCGCTTCGTAGGCGACAGCTTCAGTGAAGCGGTTTATGTGCATTTGTTCGCCCCTTCAGCTCGTGGCCGAGCCAGGCTCGATACGGAATTCGCCTGATGGGTCGAGCATCGCGACAAGTCGGATGATGCAGCCATCGCCTTTCATCCAACGCCAGGGAAATGCCGCGAAGGTGACGCGCTTGCCGGTTACTGCGTCGATATCACCTCCGACGTTCTCAAAACCCACGATGCCGTTGCTGAGGAGGTGGCGGTGACATGGCTCCCAGAGCGGGAAGTCTTCGAGAACATCGCGTCCGGTCTCGGCCTTGTACTCCTCGCAGGCCCACGGCAGCAAACCCTCCGGTGCACCAGGTCCGTGAGGAGCTATGGCTGTGGCCAGCGGATGATCGAGAGCCTGGGTGTCGATGCCGACAGCCTTGACGCCCCGCTCAACGAACCACTCACCGGCCTCCTCGTAGAACCCGGGAGAGTACGCGTAGTAGGTCGAGTTGTCACCATAGGTGTGATGCCAGCCGGTGTTGACGATGACGATGTCGCCTGGGCGAATCGCGGGATCGACGGCCTCCAGGTCGGCAGGCATGATCTTTTCCCACTTGCCCTTCGGAATCGAGACGACAACACCGGTTCCGAAGAAGCAGTGCAGCGGAACCTCGTCGAGGAAGGGCGTGTTCTCGATCACGTGGGCCGGAACATCGACATGAGTGGTCGAGTGCATCACGGTTGTGATCTTCTGGGTTAGCACCCGGGACTTGGCCATGTAGTGCACCCGCTCGATGACGGGGTCCTCGAAGTAGGGCCAGTTGGCCACACCATGGCCCCACGGAATGCTCAGATCGTGGAACTCCAGGCCAGTTGCGTTCGCCGGCCATGTGAAGTCGTCGTAGTTGGTTGAGATGCGTTCTCCGATTGGCATGAATTCTCTTCCCCTTGTTCTGCAATACAAGACGGGCCGTCCTGCATTGTGGGATACTAGCCCAATGGCATCCTTGATGGGAAGACGTGTTGTTGTAACCGGGTCCGGGCGCGGGATCGGCGAACGGATCGCGGCGGCGATGGCGGCTGAGGGAGCGGCAGTCGTCGTCACAGCACGAACCGGAGACCAGGTCGAGCAAGCAGCAGCGAAGATCCGTTCAGCCGGGGGAGTGGCTCACGCGATCGTGGCCGACATAGCCGACGACGAGAGTGTGTCTCGCCTCGCCGAAGACAGTGAGAGGTTGTTGGGAGGGCCGATCGACACACTCGTCAACAACGCCGGCGTGTACAAGGCCGCCAAATTCATGGACCACGATCTTGAAGACTGGAACTGGGTTCTCGGCGTCAACGTCGTGGCTACCGTCCGAGTCTCCAAGGCCTTTGTGCCGGCAATGCTCGAACTCGAGCGGTCGCGGGTGATCTTCGTGGCCTCGGTAGCCGGCAAGAAGGGCAGCTATGGACAGGCGGCCTACAACGCCTCCAAACACGCGCAGATTGCAATTACCCGATGCATGGCAATCGAATACGGGGACACGAATTTGCGCGTGAATGCAATCTGCCCCGGTTTCACCATGACCGATCTGATCGATGCCGACGAAATCGCCGCTGTCCACGGCACCGACGCGGACACATGGTGGTCTGGGGTCGAGGCGGCATCGACGATCGGGAGGACGGTCCGACTCGGCGAGATCGCCTCGTTGGCGGTATACCTTGCTTCCCCGGCGGCAGATGGAATGAACGGCCAGAGCCTCGCAATCGACGGAGGGATCTTGTACGCGTGAGGCCGGGCTCAGCCCTTGGCTCCAATAGTCAGCCCGTAGCTGTTGGTGGTGCCACAGGGGATTTGAACGAGAAGTCGATCTCGAGTTTGGGAGGCGACGGCAGGTCGGAAGTTGTTGCGGCCGCCGCGGCCTTCGGAGGGACCCCCAACATCCGAAGAATTCCCTCGACGATGCGATTTTCAGATTCGAGTTGGTGTCGACCATCGAGAACGCCCTTGACGCCGCCGACCAACATCCACATCAAAGATCCCCAAGCCAGTTCGAAGTCATCGTCGACTAGATCGAAGGCGTCGGCAAGCACCGCTCGGTCGAAGTCGCGGCGACCGAATGGCCTGAACCCGTCGCGCATACGATTGACCACCAACTCGGGGTGCGCAACCCACGACGTCCACATCGGATTTACGGACATCTCATGGGCCACCAACCGGACCGAGATCGCCACGATCTTGACCGGATCGTGTTCATCGAGCGCTTGGGTCGCCAGGTCGTTGCGCCGTCCGAGGTTGTCGATGACGCAGTCGAGCACATTTGCCGCGATGTCGTCTTTTGAGTCGAAATAGTTGTAGAAGGTTCCGAATCCGACATCGGCAAGGTCGGCTATGGCGTTAATGCTTGTGTCGTCGACGCCGGTTTGCGACATGAGTTCGTACGCCGCTTCTAGGAGCCGGATACGGGTGCGCTGCTGTCGAGCCTGCGTTCGTGTGGGTGTCCGGATCGCCATGGATCGACAACGATAGCCGATATCCGGCTGATCATCATACTTGACGAACAATCGAAAATGATGAAGTATCAGTTGTGCTTGCCGTTGATCGAACGACGGCTCACAACATGAACGGAGAAACCATGGGCGATGTCACACTCGGCAGAGGCGTACTGGCACCGTCGTCGAACCTTGCGCTGTACACCGACGATGTGTTAGCTGATCCGTGGCCGACCTATCAAGAGTTGCGAGACCTCGGCGGTACCGTCTGGCTTGAGCAGTATGGAATGTTCGTGCATCCGCGTTTCGAGGAATGTCGAGCTGCACTGCGTGACTCCGACACCTACACGTCGGCACAGGGCGTGATGATGAACGACCTGATGAACGAGACCCTCCAGGGGATTCTTCTGTGCACGGACGGCGAGGAACACTCGGCGATGCGCAAGGTGATAGGCGCTCCACTCACACCGAGCGCACTTGCCTCTCAGCGAGAACGCATCACCGATGAAGCCGAACAACTCGTGGAGAGACTTGTCGAGCAGGGACGATTCGACGCCGCGACAGAACTCGCCCATCACCTGCCGGTGACGATCGTCTCCGAGCTTGTCGGTCTGCCAGAGACCGGGCGGGAACGGATGATCGAGTGGGCGCACGCGAACTTCGACTGTTTTGGCCCGCCGAATGCTCGTACCGAGGCCGCGTTTCCCATCGTAGAAGAGATGGTCGCGTACGCTTCCAACGAGTGTGTGCCAGGCAAGCTGCGGCCCGGCGGGTGGGCTGCCCAAATTTGGGAGGCCGCCGAACGAGGCGACATTGCCGCCGACAAACCGCCGGCAATGATGAACGACTACATGGGTCCGAGTCTCGACACCACGATATTTGCAACCGCGTCGATGATCCGTCTGTTCGCTGAGCACCCTGACCAGTGGACTCGGTTGCGCGAGCAGCCCGACCTAGCGCTCAACGCGATCAACGAGGTGCTCAGAATCGAAACTGTGCTCCACACGTTGTCGCGCGTTCTCACGGTCGAACATACAGTTGATGGCGTGACGATGCCGGCGGGCTCTCGGGTCATCATCCTCTACGCGTCTGCCAACCGTGACGAGCGACAGTTTCGAGACCCAGACGTGTTCGACATCACGCGCAGCAACGCTGCCGAGCATCTCGGCCTCGGATTCGGCACGCACTCGTGTCCCGGTGGGAACCTCGCCCGCATCGAGATGAGAGCGCTACTCACCGCGCTCCTGCCACGGGTCGAACGTTTCGATCTTGTCGAGTGCGACCAACTCACGAACAACGTCCTCCACGGCCTTGGGCGTTGCATAGTTGATGTGCGTCGGCCATGAAGAAACCAAACGTTCTATTCATCATCACCGACCAGCAGCGCGCCGATCATGTCGGCTTCATGGGAAACAACGTTGTCCGAACTCCCAATCTGGACTCAATCGCCGCACGCGGAACGGTCTTCGATAACGCCTGGGTGGCGAACCCGGTGTGCATGCCAAACCGGTGCAGCATCATGACGGGCCGGGTGCCGTCGGCTCACGGTGTTATCTTCAACGATCGATCTCTCGACTGGAACGCGAACACTTTTGTGCGTCAGTTGCGTGCTGCCGGTTACCGAACTGGCCTGCTCGGCAAGTCCCACCTCCAACATGGCCTGAGTCGACTGGCCGTCGCGGGTGTCGATGCCGAGCCAGCGATACGTTCGCCATACCCGCAAGGCTGGGATGAACTCGAGGAGTTCGAGCGATTTCTCGGCAGTCCGGACGATCTCGAGGATCCGGACGATTTTTACGGCTTCGATCACGTTGAGCTGGCCATAGATCACGGAGCTCGGGTCACGGGACACCATCTGCAGTGGGCGCTCGCGAAGGGCGGCGACATCGACGATCTGCTTGTGCCCTACACGGCCGAGTCCCCGGCTCTCGACCGTTCGTCTCACTGGTGGCAGTTGTACCGCCCGCCCTATGACCCGGCACTGCACTCCACATCCTTTGTCACCGAGCGCACGATTGCGTTCATCGAAGAGGCCGTCTCCGAGGCCAAACCCTGGCTCGCTTACTGTTCGTTTCCCGATCCTCACCACCCAATGGCAGCCCCCGGCGATTGGTACGACCGGCACCGGTCAGCCGACATGACCTTGCCTCCGACCATCGATGATCCGATGGAAGACGGGCTCGCTCACCTAAAGGCACTTCAGGGCCTAACCGCGGCCGATCAGTTGGCCTTTGTCGCGCCCTTCGGCGCAGGCGATCACGAGTTGACGCGAGAAGCAATCGCTCTGACATATGGCCTGATCGAGATGATCGACGATGGTGTCGGGAGGATCCTGGCCGCGATCGAAGCTCAGGGCGAGCTCGACAACACCGTCGTGATCTTTACCAGCGACCATGGCGACATGATGGGCGACCACGGTCTCATGCTCAAGGGATTCATGCCCTATCGCGGTACCCAGCATGTGCCGATGGTTGTGGCCACCCCCGGGGCCACGGCCAGCCGCTCGACCTCGCTCGTTTGCAGTACCGATTTTTCTCCGACA
>JAADHX010000146.1:10427-12182 GCA_013151655.1 Actinomycetota bacterium | reverse complement strand
CCAAGCGGTACAGATCCGTTGGCCGCGACCGTCGTTCGATCAGACCCAGTTTGATGAGACCCAGTTTGATGAGACCCAGTTTGATTAGACACTGCGAGAAGTCACTTCCACTAGGGCGTCAACCGCGATTGGTGTGGATCCGCTGACGATCAACGGGTTGAGGTCGGCTGAGACGATCGTCGGATCGGCCATAGCGGCAGCCGATAGACCCATGACTACATCGGCCAGAGCCTCACGGTCGACAGCGGGTTCGCCGCGGAACTCCCCGAGAAGACGCTGTGTGGCGAGGTCGGCGATCATCTCGTGGGCATCGGGTCGTGATATCGGCACCAACCGAAACACCACGTCTTGTACGGCCTCGGCCAACACCCCGCCCACCCCGAGCATCACCGTCATCCCAAACACCGGGTCGAGATGAAGCCCTGCGATGAGCTCGCGATTTCCGCTCACCATCGGTGCGATGAGCACACCGACAACGCCGTCGTCGGCGGTAGCTGCGTTAAGTAAGTCTGTCGCCGCGACCTCGGTTGCGGCCGCGTCGGTTAGGCCAAGCCGAACGAGGCCTCGTTCGGTCTTGTGGGCGATGTTGTCGCCACACAGTTTGGCCACCACAGGAAAGCCCAACTCGGTCGCGGCCGCAGCGGCCTCAATCGCGGTTGAAACAACGATGTCTTGGGCAATAGGTACGCCATGGCTAGCCAGCAGCTTTTTGGAATCACCCTCGGAGAGGGTGTGAGAATCGATCGACATGGCCCACGACGGTAGCGTTTGACGTGATGGCTTCTCGAAACGACACCAGGCCCAGCCGCGAGCGCACCCGCAATGACAGCCGCGAGCTCTCACTCAAGGCCCGCCGGGTGGTGACCCCTGAGGGGGTCGCCGGTCCCTCGACCGTCGAGGTTCGCGATGGGCACATAGCGCTGGTTCGGCCCGCCCACGGGCCAGTCCCCGATGTGACACTTGTCCCCGGGTTCGTCGACCTTCAGGTCAATGGCTTGGGGTCCGTCCACTGTGCAACTGCTGTCGACGACGAGTGGACTTCGATCGGACGACAGCTTGCGGCGTCTGGCGTCACAACCTGGTTACCAACGGTCACAACCAGAGCGATCGACGAGTACAGCGACATCCTGAAGCGAATCGCAGCCATGGCACTATCGAGCGTCGATACCGGCCACATCTTGCCCGAGATAGCAGGCGTTCACCTAGAAGGCCCGTTCCTTGGCGAGCGGCCGGGGGCACACCCAGGCCATCTCATTGTCGATACGAGTCATAACTTCATCGACAACCTGCATCCCATCGTGCGGCTAATGACCCTGGGAGCCGAGGCTGAGGGCGCGGTTGAGGCAACGCGCTCGCTTGTCGATCGCGGTGTACGAGTCGCAATCGGACACACTGCTGCCAGCGACGAGCGTCTCGATTCGGTTATCAGAGCCGGTGCGTCACTGGTAACCCATCTGTTCAACGCCATGTCAGGAGTACATCACCGCGAATCGGGAGTTGCCTCGTGGGCCCTAACAACCGACGCAGTGTCAGTGAGTGTTATCGGCGATCTTCATCATGTGTCGGCCAGAGCACTCGAGATAGCCCTTCGCTGCAAGCCGCGGTCGCGGTTGATCGCGGTAAGCGACTCGGTGGCCCATCGCCGTCGCGGTTTAGTCGACGGCGGAGGCGGTCGACCAGCGCGCACAATCGACGGAACCCTCGCCGGCAGCACTATTGGCATGGATGGCTGCTACCGCAGCCTTCTCAAGGCCG
>JAADHX010000146.1:0-10414 GCA_013151655.1 Actinomycetota bacterium | reverse complement strand
CTTGGCCACTGCGACCAATCCAGCGAGGTTGATGGGTTTGGCCGATCGCGGCTCGATCGAAGCCGGGCGCCGTGCCGACGTCGTGGCCCTAGACCCCGATGATCGCGTGGTCGGAGTCTGGGTTAGAGGCCAACCAGCACACGGTCTGAGCTAACCGAAGCGCCCGTCGGTACATCGACGCCGGTTTCGGACACTTCGGGTTCGCGAGTTGCCGGTGAGATTTCCGGAGCTGGTTCGGCCCTCGCAGACGGCGCTACGCCGAGCCACACCGACAGCGGTAGGGCCAGTACCGCCCCAGCCAAGAGCAGCCTTGATCGGATCCTTTTGCGATTGTTGGTCAACATTGTCAGCGCCTAGTAGTGAGGATCCACCCCACGGCTCAATCGGTGAATGGCAACGAACTTCTGAGGGTTAGCCACCATGTTTGTTGACGGCACCGACCACTTCGGCCGTGCTCGCAGCCGGCGCGGCCCGCTACCCTCTGGTCCATGCAGATCGTGGCCGCGCTATTTGTCGACAACTTCGATATTCGTCAAGAAGCCGACGGCTCGGCTCGACTCGACCTAACCGGTGTCCATTTTTCGACCTCAGCGATGAGCGACTTTCCGATAGCGCTCGAGCCTCACTTAATTGTGCTCGTTCGCTGCCCTGCCGATCATGGCGGCCTCGGCGCGCTCGAGGTCAAGTTCATGCGCGACGAAACTCAGATCGCACGCAACGTCCAGCCCCTTCAAATCGATCCTGGCAAGTTCAACTACAGGTTGGTAAAGGCCGAGTTGTCGTGGGACGAGCCCGGAACCATCGAGGCTCACTGCTGTATCGATCAGGGGCCGGTTACGGTGGTGCCGCTCACGGTCAATCCTCCCGCCTGAACAGTCGCTCGAGGTTTCGGTGTTAGCAGCAACGTCGATGTCGACGCATCCCGATGCAGCCTTCGCTGTTGGCGAAATCGTCGGAGATATCCTCGAACAGCTAGGCGAAGAGCCGCGAGTCGTCATTGTTTTCGCGACCAGTCATCCATCACGCCGCTTCGATGCCGCTCATTGTTCAGGCCCTCCACCAACTCCTACACCCCGCAAGCTTGGTAGGGGCCACCGCGTCTTCGGTTCTCGGAGGCAGCCTTGACTCCGACGGCCGGCCGGCCATCTCAGTGTGGGCCAGTACGAATCGGGGCTCGTCAGCTGTTCGCTTCGAAGCTGTTTCGAACGCTGACGGACGTACATCGATCCGCGGACTAAACCACGCCGGCCTGGCCACCTCCGGCCTGCTGGTTCTGTTTTCCGATCCATTCTCGTTTCCGACCCGAACTCTCGTCGACGAACTTTCGCGGCGTTACCCACAGATCAAGATCGTCGGTGGCATCGCCTCAGGAGCACCAGCCGCGGGTGGCAACCGCCTCGTATGCGACCGGCTCACTGCTTCAGGTGGTGCTGTTGGTTTAACGTTTGGCAACGTCGACGTCGCCATCGTCTTGGCCCAGGCTGGCGAACCAATCGGTGACATCATGACCGTCACGGCCGCGTCGGGCCCGAACCTTGTCGAGCTGGCCGGTCGACCTGCCCTAACTCACTTGATCGAGGCGCTGGGGCACCTCGATGACGCCGCCCGTTTCGCGGCCCTCAAACACGTTCAGTTGGGCATCGCCAGCGACGAAAGTGCCCCCGAATCGGGAGCGGGCGCTTTCACTATGTTGGAGGTGACGGGCACTGAGTCGAGCTCACGTGTTGTCAGGCTCGACCGTGAGGTCGCCCCCGGCACCACGGCGCAGTTCCACCTCAGGTCTGGAGCCGCGGCCGCGGCCAACGTCTGGAAGGCGCTAACGGATGCACCGGCCAATGGTGGAGGCTCGGCCCTTGTGTTTGTTTCGAAACACCGAAACGAGGTCCTGTTTCATGAGCCGCACACAGATGCCAACACCATCACCGATTGGGCCGGAGGACCCATCTTGGCCGGTATGGCAACCCTCGGCGAGATTGGTCCGGCCCGAAGCAGAACGACCGTGCACGCGTACGCAGCAGCAATCGCCCTCTTTCGGGACTATGACAACTAGGGTGACGGCGCCGGGAGGGTCAAATGACACTTGAGCAACGCCAGATAGACACCATCAGAGGCCTCACCCTCGATGCCGTCAACGCTGCAAAGTCTGGCCATACGGGCACGGCCATGGCCCTCGCGCCGTTGGCCCACGTTCTGTGGTCGCGGATCATGAAGTACGACGCCGCCGACCCTGCATGGCCCGACCGCGATCGATTCGTTCTGTCCACTGGGCACGCGTCGATGCTGCTGTATTCGATGCTCTACCTAACCGGCCACGGCCTCACCCTCGACGACCTCAAGAACTTCCGCCAGCTCGGGTCTGCGACACCGGGCCACCCCGAAGTCGGTCACACTGCGGGCGTCGAAGTAACCACCGGGCCACTTGGCCAAGGCCTAGCCAACGCGGTCGGAATGGCGATGGCCGAACGACACATGAGGGCCCGGTTTGGTGCTGGCCTGGTGGATCACCACACCTTTGCCATAGTGGGCGACGGCGACCTGATGGAAGGGCTCAGCCACGAAGCAGCGTCGTTAGCGGGTCATCAGCAGCTCGGTCGGCTAACGGCGATCTACGACGACAACCACATCACCATCGACGGACCAACCGAACTCGCCTTGTCAGATGATGCCGCGGCTAGGTTCCGCTCCTATGGGTGGCATGTCGAAGAACTCGGCGAGGTGGCCAACGACATCGATGCCCTCGAGGCCGGTATTCGCCGGGCCATGCACGTCAAAGATGCTCCTTCGCTGGTGATAGTGCGCTCCCACATCGGCTACCCCCTACCAGACTCGGTCGACACCTCCAAGGCCCACGGTGCCATTACCGACGCCGCCGAGATCGCCGCCGTGAAGACCCTCATGGGGTTGTCGCCAGACGAAACCTTCGCGGTTGGCGACGACGTTCTTGAGGCATACCAAATGGCCGGCTCTGAAGGACGTGGCGCCAGGGAGGCGTGGCAGAAGCGACGCTCGGACTGGGGCGGCAATGTCGAACGCTTCGAAGCATGTGCTACAGCCAGTGGACTACCGGGTTGGAAGGCCGAATTACCAACGTTCGCGGTTGGCGAGTCGGTGGCTACTCGCAAAGCCAACGCCAAGATCATCAATGCCATCGCCGACGTTGTGCCAGGGATCGTGTCCGGCTCTGCGGATCTAACCGGCAACACCGGAACGGCTCTCGACAGCGACATTATGTCGGCCAAAAACCCGGACGGGCGCCTGGTTGCGTATGGCGTTCGCGAACACGCCATGGGCTCGATCGCCAACGGAATGGCGCTGCACGGCGGCGTGCTGCCAATGGTCGGAACGTTCCTCGTATTCTCCGACTACATGCGGCCAGCGGTGCGTCTTTCGGCGCTGTCGAAGGCCAAAGTGCTGTACGTGTGGTCGCACGACTCGATTGGTGTTGGCGAAGATGGGCCCACCCATCAGCCCGTCGAACAGGTTGCGGCGCTCCGAACCATTCCCGGACTCGACGTCTTCCGACCCGCCGATGCCACCGAGGTGGCAGGCACGTATGCGGCGGCGATCGAAGCCGACGGACCCGCTGCCGTCATCCTTACGCGCCAAGACGTTCCAGTTCTGGAGGGCACCTCGATCGAAGGTGTTGCCATGGGCGGTTACGCGCTAAACGAGGTTGAAGACCCCGACGTCGTGCTGGTCGGCACTGGCAGCGAGGTGCACTTGTGCATCGATGCCGCCGAAACGTTGGCCGCCGATGGAGTCTGGGCCCGCGTTGTGTCGCTGCCGTGTTGGGAACGTTTCGAATCCCAAGATGCCGCGTACCGCGCCTCGGTGCTGCCACACGATATCCCGACGGTTTCGGTCGAGGCCGGTGTGAGCTTTGGTTGGGCTCAATACGCCGATGCCCACGTCGCCGTCGACCGGTTCGGGCTGTCGGCACCCGGCAGCCAGGCCCTTGAGGCCGTTGGAATCAGCACCGACAATGTGTTGGCGACGGCCCGCGCTGTTCTTACCTAACGACGGCTCCTGCCGCTTCGACCCTAGGAGAAACCGATGCCAGAACTCTCACAACTTGACGCACTGGGCCAGAGTCCATGGCTCGACAACCTTCGCCGCGACTGGTTGGCCGATGGCACTCTCGAGCGCTGGATCGATTCCGGCATTCGAGGTCTCACCTCCAACCCTTCGATCTTCCAAAAGGCAATTGCCGGCTCCGATCAATACGACGAGCAATTTGATGCCCTGATGGCTGCCGGCACGTCGGTTACTGACGCCTACTGGCAACTAGTCACCTCAGACATCGAGGGCGCCTTGGCCCTTCTGCGGCCGGTTTATGACGCCACCAACGGAACTGACGGATTCGTTTCGGTCGAGGTCGACCCGTCGCTCGCACGCGACACCGAAGGCACCATCGCCGCCGCACGCGAACTGCATGCCTCCATTGACGAACCCAACCTCATGGTGAAGATCCCAGGAACGGCTGAGGGCCTTGCTGCCATCCAGACGATGATCTCGGAGAAGCGCTCCATCAACGTCACGCTAATCTTCTCGGTCGAGCGCTACCGCGACGTCATGGACGCGTATCTCAGTGGACTCGAAGCAGCATCGGGGGATCTATCCAAGATCGCCAGCGTGGCCTCCTTCTTCATTTCTCGGGTCGACAATGAGGTCGATGGTCGCCTCGATGCGATCGGCACCGACGAAGCATCAGCGTTGCGCGGTCACACTGCCATCGACAACGCCAAGGCGGCTTACGTCGCCTTCCTCGACACCTTTTCTGGTGCTCGCTGGCAGGCCCTCGCCGCTCGCGGAGCCCAGGTTCAACGGCCCCTGTGGGCATCTACGTCCACCAAAGATCCCACCTTCCCCGACACGTTGTATGTCGACACCCTCATCGGCCCAGAAACCGTCAATACCATGCCAGACGGCACAATCGAGGCCTGGATCGATCATGGCGATGCCAGTCGCCAGCTCGATACCGGGCTCACCGAAGCCCTGCGTCGCCTCGACGCGTTGGCGGCCCTTGGCATCGACATTGAAGAGGTTGCCCAACTACTCGAGGACCAGGGCGTAGCCAGCTTCAAGAAGGCCTTCGATGATCTTCTGGCCACGCTCGCCACCAAGGTTGGTCTCGAATAGCTACTCAGTTGGTTTCGAATCAAGACTGACAGTAGAGTGTGGTGCTGATGAGCGATTCGATCACCAACACACTCGACCTGATAGGCGACCGCTGGACACTCCTCATCTTGCGAGGCACCTTTCGCGGCCTCCATAGATTCTCCGAGCTCCACGACGATCTCGGGATTGCCAAGAACCTCCTGTCGCATCGGCTGGCTGGTCTTGTCGAAGCCGAAATCTTGGCGAAGGTTCAATATCAGGGTCGTCCGGTCAGGTTCGAATACCGCCTGACCGACAAGGGGCGCGAACTTTCGCCGGCCCTTGTCGCCCTAATGCAATGGGGCGATCGATGGTGCACCGAAGGCGAACCGCCAACGGTTCTGACCCACCACGAATGCACCACGCCGGTGGCTATCGATGTTCGTTGCCCTAGCTGCGACCGAGCCCTCGATGCCACCGAGATCAGTGCCACACCGGCAACACCGGCGGTGCTTGGCGGCCTCAGTTGACCAGCTTGTCGACAACCCATGACACGGACGAATTGCTCGGGCTCGAACTGCGCGAACTTGTAAATCGTGCCGCTGCGGTCCGCGATTCGCAGTTCGGAACGCGCATCACTTACTCGCCCAAGGTGTTCATTCCACTAACGATGCTGTGCCGCGACAAGTGCGGATACTGCACGTTTGCCCAGCCACCGGCTCGCCTGGATGCACCATACCTAACTCCCGACGAGGTTCTGGAGATCGCGAGGGTTGGGGCCGCCGCCGGCACTCATGAGGCCCTGTTCACCCTTGGCGAGCGGCCAGAGCTGAGGTATCCGGCCGCCCGACAGTGGCTTCAAGACAACGGCTACGAATCCACCATCGACTACCTCTACGACATGTGCCAGTTGGTCCGTGACGAAACCGGTCTGTTGCCGCATGCCAACGCAGGCGCACTTTATGAACACGAGCTGGCAACGCTGCGAGAGGTCGCGCCGAGCCAAGGGATGATGATCGAGTCAACCAACGGGCAACTCGGCGCGCATCGCGGCGCTCCAGACAAAGTCCCACAGCGCCGCCTGGACACACTCGAGTGGGCCGGCCAGCTGAAGATTCCGTTCACTACCGGTGTACTGGTTGGCATCGGCGAGTCGCTGGCCGATCGGGTTGCCACCCTCGAAGCGATCGCCGAGAGCCACCGGCGGCACGGCCATGTGCAAGAGGTGATCGTTCAGAACTTCCTGCCCAAAGTCGGCACCGCGATGCACAAATCGCCACCATGTCCGCCTGATGAGTTTGGGCAGGCGATTGCTTTGGCAAGGCTGATTCTTCCCGCCGAGATCCACCTCCAGGCGCCACCGAACCTCTCCGACGATTTCGGCGGCTTGCTGGCGTGCGGGATCGACGATTGGGGAGGCGTTTCGCCGGTAACGGCCGACTTCGTGAACCCCGAGCGCCCGTGGCCAGCCCTCGACCGGCTTCGCGAGGTCACGGTTGCCAACGGACACGTGCTGGCACCTCGGCTCACTATCTATCCCGAGTTTGCATCCAATCCCACTCTGTGGCTCGACGAGTCGAATCGATTTGCCGTGCTCGACCGTTCCGATGCTGAGAGCCTTGGGCGCGATGACCCAGGCGGGCATTTCCCAGAGGTCATCGACGAGGCACTAGTCGTTGGCGACGGTGCTGAGTACACCATTGTCGGCGACGCCAACACTGCCTGGTACTCAGGCGCGACGAATCTGCCACCGGCGCTGATCCCTGGGCCCGCAGGAGCCTCCGGCCCGGTCCGAGACGTGATCGACGGCGTCCGAGGCGGCCAAGAGGTGGGCCTCAACGAGATCGTAACGCTGTTCTCGGCCCGCGGGCCCGAGGTCGTCGCGGTCGCAGAACTCGCCGATGAGCTTCGCAAAGAGGCAGTGGGCGACGTCGCTACTTGGGTCCACAATCGCAATATCAACTACACCAACGTCTGCACCTTCAAGTGCACGTTTTGCGGATTCGCCAAGGGCAAGTTGAGCCACAATCTGCGGGGAACTCCCTATTTACTTAGCCTCGGCGAGATCCAGGAGAGGGTCATCGAAGCCGCCGAACTCGGCGCCACCGAGGTCACACTTCAGGGCGGAATTCACCCGAGTTTCGATGGCGACTACTACATCGAGGTGGCGCGAGCCGTCAAAGAAGCTGTGCCCGAGATGCACGTGCACGGCTTCACCGCCCTCGAGGTCCATGAAGGTGCCAAGCGGCTTGGCGTCGACCTAGTCGAATACCTCACCATGCTCAAGAATGCTGGGTTGGCATCGTTGCCGGGAACCGCGGCCGAGATTCTCGACGACGAGATGCGCGCAATTCTGTGCCCAGACAAAGTCAACACCGAACAGTGGCTCGACGTTCACGAAGCTGCCCATAGTGTCGGTTTGCACTCGAACGTAACCATCATGGCCGGCGCGGTTGAGCAACCCATCCACTGGGCCAGACACATGGTTCGCACCCGTTCGCTTCAGAAACGAACCGGCGGATTTACCGAGTTCATCCCGCTGCCGTTCGTCCACATGGCGGCGCCGATATATCTGCAACGTCGAGCAAGACGAGGCATGACTTTCAGAGAAACGTTGCTGATGCATGCCGTGGGGCGCATCGCCTATCGCGGCTACATCGACCACGTGCAGGTCAGTTGGGTCAAGATCGGTTTGGCCGGCGCGGTGCAAATCCTAAGGGCCGGCGCCGACGACCTTGGCGGAACTCTCATGGACGAGAACATCAGTCGAGCCGCGGGCGCTAGCCATGGGCAAGGCCTAACCGAGGCCGACTTCGCCGCGCTGGCTACTCCCCTAGGTCGCACGCTGTACCAGCGCGACACAAACTACGGCCGGGCCGACGGCAAACTCACCCTCGGTGGCGTTACCCGCAAGGGCGATGACGGTCTCAAGCTGGGCCGCCAACGCCTCATCCCCGTCGACATCAGGGTTCCAAGCCCCGCCAACTAACAATGCCAAGCCCGGCAACGAACAATGCCAAGCCCGGCGAAACCCAACGGTCGACCTCCAAACACCACCCACCCGCCTTTCCTGTTTCGAACCTGTGCCCAAAACCGCGGTTGGGACCGCTGTTTTGGGCACAGGTTGCGGCTATTCGATTATTTTGGGCGATGCGAAATTGTTGTTGTCGATAACGATGTCTGCGCCCAGCATCGGGTCCACCGAATCGACGTAGTAGGTCATGCCCGACGCGTATCGATCGAGCCGGCGAACCCACTCCAACACGTGAGCGACCACGTCGTCGGGTGTGTCGGGCAAGTCGTCCATGACCAAGCCGAGGCGGCGAAGATTCTCTCGTTCGTTCCCATCGATGTAGATCACGAGGTCCCAGTAACCGTGCAATTCCGGGCGTTGCAGAAACAGACCGTCAAAGATCAGCACATCATCGGAAGCCACAAGTGACGGTTGGGGTTCGACGGGTGTGTCCGACGGTTCGTCGAAGATCGCAGCCACATAGGTCGCACCTTCGCCGCGTCTGAACGGCTCGAGCAGTCGCTTTCGAAGCGAATCGAGGTCGTGGGAATCAAAGTAGAACCCCACCGGCGAGGCCTTGCCGCGCCTGAACCGAACCTGCCTTGGATTGTGGAACGAATCGGTGGTCGAACGCACCACGCGGTGACCGGCAGCCGCACAGGCTTTCGCTAACTCGTCGGCGAAGGTGCTCTTACCGGCTCCGCTCATGCCATCGACCGCCACCAAAGTCGGCCGCCCAACCTCACGCCGGTCGCCAATAGCTTGAGCGACAGCCGACACCACATCGGTGCGCTGCAGCGTCACAATTGGGTTCAGGGTTCAGTCGCCAACTAGCGGCGCCTCAAACAATCGCACCCTGTGCCTAAACCCGCGGTCCCGACCGCGGTTTTAGGCACAGGTTGCGATTGTTTGAGGCGCCGCTAGTTGGCGACTGAACCCTGGTTGACGGCGCGGATTAGAGGGTGGAGCTTGCCGTAGTGGCGGTTGCCGTAGGCAAACGCCAAACGGGGAAGCGCGAGCACGTCATCGTCGTCGACCTCGGGGCCGAGCGGAGGCGATCTTGTTATCGAGCCGCGATCGACAAGATGGCCAAACTCGCGGTTGATGTCGGCCAACGCCTCATCGGTGATCTCGTGCTGCATACGCACGACCAGTCGATCGCCCACGTAACGGATCGAGTGGTAGTTGGTCCAGAAGTCGCTGATGGCTGCGCACGCAACCTCGACATTGTCGGTGATCGTGTACAGCTCGCGGTCGGCGGGATTGACCATGCCGTTGGCTTCGAGTTCTTCGAGCACGTAGTCGTGCCAACGCGACCAATAGGTGCCGCCTGGCACGTCGAGCATCACAATGGGCGAAGGGTCGGCCTTGCCTGTTTGTTGAAGAGTGAGCAACTCGAAAGTCTCGTCGAGGGTGCCAAACCCACCTGGGAGCGCAATAAAGCCTTGCGATTCTTTGATGAGCATCAGCTTGCGGGTGAAGAAGTACTTCATCTCGACGAGTTTCTCGTCGCCGTGCAGAAGCGCGTTGACCTCGGTCTCGAAGGGGAGCCTGATGTTCACGCCGAAGCTCATCTCGAGGCCGGCACCCTCGTTAGCCGCGATCATGATTCCTGGGCCTGCCCCAGTTACGACCATCCAGCCCATCTCGGCCAGCGCCTTGGCCACGTCGTATGCCTGCTCATAGGCCTTGTCGTGGGGTTGGGTCCTAGCCGAGCCGAAAACGGTGACCTTCTTGGCGCCCCGATATGGAGCGAACGTCGAATATGCGTCGCGCATCTCCTGCAAAGCGGCGGTGGCAATCTTGAGGTCGAGCCGGTGCGGGCCGTCGGTGAGAAGTCCAACCGCGGCAACCAATAGCTCGGTTCCGAGCCTGGTGTGTTCGCCGGCAGCGGAGTCGACAAGGCCAGCAATCGCGGCATCGAGAGCATCGTCGCCGGTCCGGCGTTTCGATGAGGTAGGCGGGGTTTGCGTCATGTGGTTCGGGTCACTCCAACCGCTCAGATCATTCCGGCCATGGACTCACCCCGAAGGATGTAGGCGGCCTTATCGATACCACGTCGAGCACGCGAGATTCGTTTCTCGACAGCTGGCCGCGAGCCATCGCCGTCTTGGTCGTTGAGCGCCTCTCGCAGTGCCGACATCGACAGATCGACAAGTTGTTCGGACAGCGCCTCAAGTTGATCGGCCACTCGATCAAGATCATCTTGCATGATCGGCAGGGTACGGCGGCGAAGTCCGTTTACGCTGCACCCCGATGACTGCAAACGATCGCCGCGAATGGCTATCTTTCGACGACCCGCAC
>JAADHX010000087.1 GCA_013151655.1 Actinomycetota bacterium | reverse complement strand
TGTCGACATTTTCGAGTCCGAGCGCTTCGGCAACCGTGTCGCCGAAGCCGGGCCCACGTTGGCCACGCTGTTGCGAGAAGTCAACTTCTCCGTTTGCAGCTGCGGTGAGGCGCTCGGTAAGGGCATCGGCGTCGAAGTTCTGAGCCCGCTCAGAGTCGGGGTTCTCGGCCGCTCGTTCTGAAGCGCGAGCAACCATGTCGGCGATGGCAGCGTCGATGTCGACACCGTTAGCTTCGGCAATCTCGGCGATGGTCGAGCCACCCTCGAGGCCTTCACGAAGTTCGGCGCCATCGAGACCCAGGGCGTTAGCGAAACCACGAACCGGGCTTTGGCCTCGGCGCTCTCGGTGCTGTTCGGGAGCAACGACGGTGCTGTCATCGGCCGATGTGTCGAGGTCGGTGTCTGTGGTCTGGGCTCCGGCGACGACAGCACCGCCAAGGACGAGGCCTGGGATACTTAGGGCGGCAATCAGTTTCTTGTTCATGGCTTTTCTTCCTGTGGGAGGCCAACCGTTTCGGGCTGGCGGGTCTTTGATGAAGATCACCTTGCTTGCTAACCCTGAAGCCAAGTTGAGACGGCAGTTATGAAAGTGTGAGCATCGGCGACGGTGCTCACGGCCACGACGGTGTTATCGGCTGGACCTCGCGCCTCTGAGGGCCGTCAGGGTGGCAGCTTTGCCAGCGGCCGACTGGGCTTGCACCACGTAAAAGAGAGCCTCACGGGCCAACCGCTGTGCTGGATGCTCGATCGTGGCGCCCAATCCGCTTACCGCTGCAAGCAACGCAGTAGTTAGGCTTTGCACTACGAGAATGCACTCTGACCGGGCAGCGGCGATTTGTTCGACGTCGCCCGCCTGTGTGTCAACCAACAGTGATGCAGACTCGGATCTGGCTACCGTTTCGGACCAGCGCTCAGCAAAGCGTCCGTCGGTATCGGCTCCCTTTTGGGTCAAGAGCTCCAGTGCTTTGTCGCCAATGCCGAGACAAAGCGGATTCGGTCGCACCGAAACGCGCTGGTCGAAGGACTGCCATGAGGCGTAGGACTGCACGGCGATGACGTCGCTCTCGGGAACGACCACGCCATCGAATCGAAGCCTGACGGTCGAGGTTGCGTTGAGCACCATGAACTGCATCGGCTTCGATGGAACCATCAGCGAAGAACCAACCCCAGGAACTAACACCCAAACCAGCTCGCCGGCTTCGCTGATAGTGGCAACCGAGAAGGCCTTGGCGTTACCCCACGAGGTCACCCATGGCGCTTCGCCATCGAGTCGCCAGCCGTTAGATGTTCGCGTCGCGATGATTGCCGGTGGTCCGGGGCGCCGAATGTGAGCGAAAGCAGTACCTCCGAGCACATCGGCCGACAGGGGTGCAAGCCAGCGCTGCTTCAACTCGTCGTTCTCGCTCTTTGCCACTGCACCCACGAGGCTGTGGTGCTGCGCGAACGAGAACGCCGTCGAACCACATGCGCCACCCAGTAGACGCATGACGTGCCGCACCTGTGCGGGTTCGAGCCCGAGGCCGCCAAGCTCGGTTGGCACCACCATCGAGTAGAGGCCAACCTCGCTGATGGCGGCAAGGTTCTCAGCTGGTATCGCTGAGGCTTGGTCGACGCTCGCTGCGTTGTTCATCAGCAAACCTATGACCGAGGTCTTGGTCTGGTCCAGTAGTTGCTGAAACCGACCGTGCTCAACCATTTGGTCCACGCTAGGGCACCCGGTCGGCTCAGGTGCCAAGGGTGGCTTGTCGGTCGATTTAGCTCTTCTTCTTGAAGCTCTTGTCGTAGGCGGCCGCACCCTTCTCCACCTGATTCGTGATGCCAGTCCTGGGTGATCCGCCTACGCCGCGGGAAATGTGAGAGCCGTGTTTGGCAGTTCTGGCCAGCGCGTGGCCGTGATGCCTGTGTTTCGGCATTGGACGCAAAACCGTTCTGATGAACCTACGGAGCGAGTTCATTTCCCAACCTAATCGTCATGACCGATGCCCTGTTGGCGGCGGCCTATTGAATATCACAACGATTGCGCCCTCACCTCGGTTCCAGAAACTCGATGACGCGTCGCTGACGTCTGTCTGCTCGACTAGGTGCAATGGGAGAGGTTTCGCCAATCGACCGGACAACACCCCGCGGTGGAACTGACCGTGTGTTGGCGGTCTCGCGCACCACCCCCACAACTAAAGGGAGCCAACGGCCGTTCAGACTCAACCCGCCTGATCCTGGCCGATCGGTCCCACGACGGCGGGTTCAGCGGATTCTTCGGCGACGGTTCAGTCAACGAGTCATCGTGATAGCTGCTGGAGCCGGCATGGGAAAGTCGACATCGCTTGCCATGTCGATCAGCGAGAATCGCCTGGCACCGGCGGGTATCGACATCTGGCTTGGCTGCGAACCAGCAGATGTCGCGCCAGAACACTTACTTTATGGTCTAAGCGCAGCGTTTGGAAGCGATGTGATCCTCGACGTCTTCGGGGTCTGTGAGGCCGTCGTGGCCCGCGCACCACAGGAAGTGAGCATCATCTTCGACGATGTGCACGAACTGGGCCCTGACAGCCACGCGGTAATCCACGGCCTTGTCGACGATCTCCCGGCTAACGGACACCTGGTGCTGTCGGGCAGGACCGAAGTGCCCATCCCACTGGCCCGCCTTGAGGCCCAACATCAGGTAACCAGACTGGACCCTCAACTGCTTTTATTGAGTCCGGACGAAGTCTCGCAAATGTATGGTGCCCAAGCCGCTGTGCATGGAGGCTGGCCGGCTCTGGTGTCCTTGGCGGCTCGCCAGCGCAGCGGCGACGACTTTGTGTGGCAAGAGGTCGTCGGAAAGCTGTCCACCGAAGAGGCGTCGGCCGTCCATGCCCTAGTCGCGATCGGGCCCGCCGACCTGGGCACACTTGAGGCGGTAGGCGGGGTCATGGAACCAACGTTGGCGTCATTGCCGATGGTCAGTCGATCCAACGATGTTTGGATTGCTCATGATCTGTGGAATCAGGCAATCGACACAGACACCGGTCACGATGATCTCCGCCGTTTAGCCATCGACTATCTCAGCTCTCGAGGCAACCACGAGGCCGTCGTTGATGTCGCGCTCCGTTCGAAGTCCTTGGGAGCGCTCGCTCTTGAGAGCCTTAGCCAGATCATCGTTGATCGCCCGCCGCCGCCATCACTGTGCCATCGATGGCTCAAGTTAGCCGGTGATCTTGGCGCCGAAGCTGAGTTCGAGTTTCTTGAAGGTCTCAGGCTTCGCAGTGATCGTCCTTCAAGTAGACAGTGCGGAGATGCGTTTCGACGGGCAGCCGATCGGTTCGGCGAGCGGGCGAACATTGAGGGAGAAGCTGTCGCACTCGGCCAGGTCGTTTTCTGTGCCCATGTTCGCCGCGATGTCGAAACCATGACAGTGGCGTTCGGCAGAATCAACGAACTGGCCGTCGCCGGCTCGCGCCCTGCGACACAGCTGGCGGCCCTTGGCGGCGCCCTTCTGGCATTTGCCACAAACGAGCCAAGCAAGTCCTTGGTCCAACTGCGACACGGAGACCACAAGTGGGCCGACCCAGCATTGGCCAGCCTCGCCAGCTGGATTGAGGCCGGCGCGCTCAGCCAGCTTGGCCGGCCTTCGTTGGCCGCAGCGCGGAGGTCTCAACAACTCCGAACCGGCTTGCCTGGCACCAGCGACGTCGTGTTGTGGTCGTTGATTCGCGAAGGCCGGTGGACTGAAGCCGTCGCCGAAACTAAGAACCGGCCCAGTTTCGACGGCGACCGCGACCGTTTCCTGTGGACTTGCTGGTGTGCAGCTGTGCATGGCGCCCTCGGAGCAGTTGACGACGCGGCCGAGTGCCTCGCCGAAGCCGAATCGTGCCAAGTCGAAGAGAACTGGCGAGGACAACTACAACTCGGCCTCGTGCGTTGCATGGTCGCGTTGGCCCAAGGCGAACACGGCCATAGCGCTGATCTTGTGGCCGAGTTGCTGGTGCCCTACCCGCTCGCTGATCGAGCCGCGGCTATGTATATGGTGGCTCCGAGGATCGTGTTTGAGGGTGTGGTCGATGGGCCAGCTCAGCTCGAACCCCTAGCAGTTGGCCCCCTCCACCGTCGCGACTTGCGGTTGCTCACGGCGCTGGCCGAAGCCAGGTCCTTAGGCTCGAACGCACCGATTCGCGAGGTCACTTGGGTTGATCGCACCGGTGAACTACTCACCGCTTTGCAGGTTGATGGCGCCGCCGAGTTCCTTGTCCGGGCATCGGCGGCAGGCCGCCCGGAGGCCGTCGGGGCTATCAGCTCGTTCTTCGATATCGCCGGCGACGCGGCCCGAGATCACATCCGAGCGTTCTGTACCCACGACGAACCCGAACTAGCCAAGGCTGCGGGTGCCATAGTTGGGACACTTCCGATCCGGCCGTCGGAACCACGAAAGTTGGGGTTCCTTGGCACATCGACGTTGGCTATCGACGGCAGGTTGGTCGAAACTGCACAGTGGCGTCGAGAGCGCGTTCGTTCGCTTCTTGGTTTCATCGTCATGCACCGCACATGCACCCGAGACCAGGTCATGGCGGCTCTCTGGCCAGACGTCGACGAGGCTTCGGCCAGGCGGAACCTCCGAACCACTCTCAATCTCGTGCACAAGTGCCTCGAGCCAGATCGGGCGTCTGGCGATGCACCGTATTTCGTGAGATCGACCGGGTCGACCCTGACCCTGGTCGGCGACGGCGCCCTCGATGTCGACGTGTGGTCGTTCGTTTCGGACCTTGATCAGGCTGCCGCATTGGAGGCCGATGGGCTGCCGTCGACGGCCCTACCACTACTAGAACGGGCAGTCGACACGTACCGGGGCGACCTACTCCAAGACGTAGATGACGCTCTATGGATCGACGACGAACGACACCCCTTGCGTCGACGCTATCTAGCCGCGTGTGTCCGGTTGGCGCAACTTCACTTGGCGCTAGGCCAGGCCGACAAAGCTGAGACGTACGCCAGAAGGGCAATCGCCAACGAGCCATGGTCCGAGCCCGGGCACTGCGCCCTCGTTGCTGCGCACCTCGATTTGAATGACCGAGCAGGTGCCATCAGAGCTGCCTTTGCGTGCCGTCAGGCTTTGGCCGAAATCGGCGGGGCAGCCGAACCAGCAACGATCGCGATGCTGACCGACCTCTTGGCGACGTAACCTCGCCGCAACCGGGCCGCTACGGCACAACGGTGAATTCTTCAATGGCACCAAGAACCATGACATTGGCGCGGCTGCCGCTCGGACCCACCGTCGAGATTCTCACTGAGGTCGTGCCGTTATACGCGACAAACGTCGTTGTTATCAGCCCCTCACCGTCGCCGCCGAGGTCGAAACGGTCGACCACCAGCGACGGGTCACTGACGGTTCGAACTGCAGCGTCGATGTTAAGAGTCGGGCCTTCTATAAGGGCGGTGCGGCAGCCAAGCGAGACTGTGCTGCTCGAGAACCCGAAGGCTCCCCGAGCCGCCGATACCGAATCGTGCAGTTCGAACCTGACTTGAACGCTGGTCCCGTCATATTCGAACGCATCGCGCTCCACCGTAAGCACCGTCGAGTTGTCGAAGAAATACTCGTTGGCGAAACACTCGTCGACCCCCGCCATCGGCGATGGGTCTTCAGGGCCTACCGCCACCGGAGCAAACCCGCCAAGCCCATCAAGGACTCCTTGGCGCTGGCTCTCAAACACGGTTCGGTCCACTCCTTCTAGGGGTCCGAGGTCGGGCGCAGGGCCTGAGGGGCCCGTCACACTCACTAGCTGGTCCGGAGTCCAATAGGGCTCACCGACAACCGGGAACACATCGAGGTTGTAGTCCTCGTCTGGTCCTTGCCCAAAGTCGCCTCGATGCCAGAAACTCGTCACCCGCATCGGCACTGCCGAACCGTCTGGGCCCACGTCAAGTTCCGGGTCCGGTATGAGGGCCACAATCTGGTTGCCTTCCACATGAACGCGAGCTGCACTGTCCACAACCGTGAAGTTTGGGC
>JAADHX010000467.1 GCA_013151655.1 Actinomycetota bacterium | reverse complement strand
GAGCACCGCGGACCCGGAGGAACCCACACCCCGATCACGATGATTCATGCCACCGTGCAACCGGACGCCCAGCTTGAACTGCCGTGGCGAACGGACTTCAACGCACTCGTCTATGTGCTCAACGGGCGGGGAACATTCGGTTCGGACCGCGTCGCCGTGCAGATGGGCCAGCTCGGTGTGTTCACCGGCGGGGACTACATCACGGTCGCGGGGGATGCGAAGCAGGAGGAACGGAGTCCCGAACTCGATGTCCTGATTCTCGGTGGGTTGCCAATCGGTGAACCGGTTGCGTGGAGCGGTCCGTTCGTGATGAACTCCCACGCTGAACTTGCCCAGGCGTATGACGACTTCCAGCGTGGCAAACTTGGAACCATCCCCGTCACGCGGCCAGATTCACCCGCCTAAGGACGGTACGCTCGTCCCTTCGGTCCGAGGCTGTGCGATAGATTCGGATAGATCCGGTTCACCCAGCGACAGAGCACCGCTCGAGTATCGAGGGGATCGATAATCTCCTCAATGTCGAACGCTTCGGCCGTACGGAACGGACTGCGGACGGCGTCGAAGCTCGCCACAAGCTCGGCGCGCAGGGCATCGGGATCGTCCGATGCCTCCAGGTCGCGACGATACGCTGCCTCTATCCCGCCCTCGAGGGGGAGAGAGCCCCAGTCCGCGCTCGGCCACGCAACCCGGTCATGTGGAACCGTTGCGTCGACGAGTGCTGCACCCGCGACCCCGAATGTCCGTCGCACGATCACGGCGAAATAGGGAACCGTCATTTGGTAAAGCGCGGCCATGGCAGCAACGCCATGTCGGAGAGTCGCGCGTTCCTCAGCGATCGAGCCAATGGCGAAACCGGGTTGGTCCACGAAGTTGACGATAGGCAACCTGAAGGTGTCACAAAGGTCGACAAGCCGTCGCAGCTTGTGTGATCCGTCAGCGGTGAGAACACCCCCGCCGATCTGGGGGTCCGCCGCAAGCACACCGACAGGGACCCCGTCGAGTCTGGCGAGACCACCGATGAGTTCGCGTCCCCAGCGATCACCGATTTCGAAAAAGCTATCGACATCCATGACCGCATCAATGATGACCCGCCCGTCATACGGACGTCGTCTGTTGGTTGGGATGATCCTCGCGAGTCGGTCATCGCGCCGATCCGCCGAGTCGTTCGACTCGCATCGCTCCGGAGCGCTCCAGACGTTCGATGGCAGGTATGACAAGAACCTCCCGATCGATTCGAACGCTTCTTGTTCGGAGGCGACAACGTTGTCGATCGTACCGTTCGACCCGTGGATGGCGGCGCCACCAAGCACTTCTTTATCGAGATCCTCGTGGGTGGCATATCGAACGATCGGCGGTCCGGCGGTGAACATCTGCGAGATGCCGTCGACCATCACAGAGAAGTGCGAAAGGGCGACCCGTGCAGCACCGAGTCCGGCCACTGAACCCAACGCTGCGGCCGCTACAGGGATCTCGCCGAGGGCCGCGACAGTGTCCGCGAAACCTGGGAGGGGCGGGACATAGGTCCTACCGAGTGCGTGATAGGACGCCACCGACCCGCCACCGCCACTTCCGTCGACGAGTCGTATCATCGGTACCCGGTGCGAGCGTGCACGCTGCTCGGCGTGGACAAACTTTGCCCAAATCGATGCCTCAGCGGATCCGCCGCGGACGGTGAAATCGTCGCCGGTAACAACGACCGGACGGCCGTCGATCAATCCGTCCCCGATGAGCGTGTTCGCTGGTGTGAAAGTCTCTAGAGAGCCGTCGTCGGAGTAGGTGGCGAATCCCGCAACGGATCCGATCTCCCGAAAGGAACCGTCGTCGAGGAGTCCAGCAATTCGATCGCGAACTGTGAGTTTTCCCCGAGATCGGTGACGTTCGACTCGTTCAGCGCCACCGAGTTCCTGTGCGAGTCGTTTCCTGACAGCGAGCTCATCCAGCTCTTTTGACCATGACATGGGTCCACGCTACTGCCCTCAGCCCCCCTGCTGCACGAGAAATGCCCAATACCTCGCGCCGCACATGAACCTCGAACTGATACCACAGTAGTTTCTGCCGACAGGTCCATGATGAACACGAATGTGACAAACCACTACGATCTCGTTGAGTGGTCCTTTGACAAAAACTACTCGAGTGAATTGGCAGCAGCAGGATCCCGATAGGACGACCCCCTGATACGAGGTCTTCGCTGCCTCACGGCAGTGCTTGACGCGGTACTTGTGGAAACAGCTCGACACCTGACGGAGAATGGTCGTAGAGCTTCTGATGGAATGTTTGGTTGAGAAGGAGAGTTGGAGGAACCGTGACAATCGCGAACGGAGAGAGTGCAAGTCGTTCCGCAACGGGTGTGCCCGCTGCCGTCGACTTGCTCCTTCGGCCGCTCGTTGTCGGGCGTGCTTTTCTCTACGTCGCCATCGCAGCGCTCTCTATCGTCCTGGGAGGGCCATTCAACGGGTTGGCTACACTTGCGGTAGCGGCAGGAGCGCTGATAAACCCGTTTGTCATCCCGCGCCTGCCCCGACTTACGGTCCTGTTTGCAATGGTGGCGGTGGACGTGGCGTTCGCTGCTCAAGCGTGGTGGGGTCCGACCGAAAGTCCCTTCGTCGCGGCGGTGTTCATCCTGGTCGCGATCATCACTTCAACGCTGGCGATGGACTCACGCTCGATCTGGATTGTGAATACTGCCGTCGCCATGTTTGGTGTCGCAACGATCGTCGACTTCGCCGTCGGTGCGCATCCGCTCGGATTGATCGGTGCGCCTGTCGATCCATCCGCGGTCCACGTGGTCGGGTTGGCGGCCACCATTGCGACCGGATATGCGGGGGTCGTTGTCGTGAGCGCTGCGTTTCGAAAGGCACTGTGGGGTGCGCTGAGTGATTCTCGCGATGCGACTGACAAGTTCTACGGCCTCTTCGAGCATTCCCCGATCGGTGTGCTGTTCGTCGTCGACGACGAAATCATGCTGGCCAACTCCGCCGCGCATACGGTAACCGGCGCACCAAAGGGGAAACTTGTCGGGTCGTCATTTGCAGGGATGCTCACCGGAGATTCCTGTGCCCGAGTCAGGGCCTTGTTGGATCAGATCGTTGCTAGTGACGTGTCCAGGACTGTGCACACCGAGGTGCTTACTCGGCCGGACGGCTTCGAGGTGTGGATCGACTGCACGGTGTCGCCTATCACGGTGGACCGACGTAGCGGTGTCCAGATTCTCATGTCGGATCAAACCGACCGTCTCTTGGCAGAGCATGCAACTCGAGACTCGGAACGCCGGTTCCGGACTGCGTTCACTCGATCAGCGACACCTGCCGTTCTCGTGAGCATTTCGGACGGCACCATCGCTGACCTGAATTCGGCCTTCGCCGAAATGCTGGGTTCGTCGCGCGAGACCATTCGAGGCACGCCTTGGGATGCCGGAATTGACTCCGGCTCGAGATCTGAGCTACTTGGCTTCGCAAAAAGCGCGATCGATGACCCGACCGGGTCATTGAGATCAGAGGTAGACATCGAGGCCGCTGACGGAAGTGTGGTGCGAACGCTCATCAACGTTGGCGTGACCGCCACCGAAGAGGGGAGAGCCGAGTATTTCATCGCGCAATTTCACGACGTCACGGAGCTGCGCGCTGCGCAGGCGGCGCGACTTCAGATCGAAGGGGAGTATCGCAACCTTTTCGACCGCCTGCCGGTAGCGCTCTACCGAACCACAGCGGGTGGCGATATCAAGACCCTCAACCGTGCCGCGATGGAAATGCTCGGGGTCACTGGGACCGAGGAGTGGCAGGGCGAGTCCGCGCTTTCGTTCTACGTGTCGGCCGCAGACCGGGAGCGAATCGGGGCCATCATGTCCGATGAGGGTGTTGTCAAAGGATTCGAGAGCCAGTTTCGCCGCCCCGATGGTGAGCTGGTGTGGGTGCGTGACAGTGCGCGTCTGGTGGTTGAAGATGGACGCGAGTACTACGAGGGCGCGCTCGTCGACATCACCGAACAGCGCAGGGCCGAGGACGAACTCCGGCTTCGGGCAAGACAGCAGGCAGCCGTGGCAGAACTTGGGCAGCTCGCTCTTGGAGATGCCGACACCACCGAGCTGTTTCTCTCCGCCGTCGGCGCGTTGGGATCCCTCTTTGAGGACTGCCTGGTGGGGATTGTTGAGTGGCATGACGATGAGCTGAGGGTGATGGCAACATGCAGCGAATCTCCGGAGGCCTGGCCAGCGGGTACGATCCCGGACGATGTCCAGCGAGTGGCCATCAAGTCCGTTTCAAATCTCGCGCATCTCGTCGAGACCGATCTCATTATCAACGAACAAGGCGACCGCGGCTCGGCGGCCGTCGTCCCGATAAGCGGCGACGTTGGAACGCTCGGTGTCCTCACCGTCGTCGCGCCCAATGAGCGAGTATTTGGTTCCGAGGACGTCCGTCTCATGCAGGCCGTCGCCGCGGTCCTTGCTCTCGCCCAGGAGCGATGGGTTTCTCGCCAGGAGCAGCTACGACTCATCGCATCGAAGGATGAGTTCATTGCGTCGGTGAGCCACGAGCTTCGTACGCCGCTCACGGTCGTTGCGGGAATGGCATCTGAACTTGAGGAACGCTGGGAATCGTTCTCACCTGAGGAATCCCGCGAACTTGTGTCACTCATTTCCGGGCAGGCCGCTGATATGCGCAACCTGATCGAAGATCTGCTGGTGGTCGCCCGCGCCGATATCGGCAAGGTTGCGGTGACGCGCCGTCGGGTCGACGTGTGTGAACAAATTGAGCACGTACTTGTCGGGCTTGCCCCGGACAAGCGCGAACGGATCGATGCTCAAGGCTCCGGCGTGGTGGTCATGGCTGACGAGGGCCGCGTGCGACAGATACTGCGCAACCTTTTGACCAATGCCATACGGTACGGTGGTGACGAGATTGTCGTCTCCGCCTCAGTCGAAGGGGCGGATACCGTCATCCGCATTGTGGACAACGGTGTCGGCATTCCTGAAGTCGAGTGGGACGCTGTTTTCGAACCCTACGCAAGGGCCCATTCCGTACCGAGCCAACCCAACTCCGTCGGCTTGGGCCTCACCGTGTCGCGCACGCTCGCCCGTCTCATGGGTGGGGACCTCACCTACCGATTCGATGGCACGAGCATCTTCGAATGCCGCCTCCCGGCCGCCGTAGAGGCCGACTCCTAGGAGCGGATCGCTGCAGCAACCTGCCGAAGGGAACGGACCGGGTCCGTTCCGAGTCGGAGTCTTACGACCCGGCGGCGGCGCTGATCCAGTGCCGCGTAGTCGGCGAGAGCCTGGGCAGCAACGAGCTCGCCAAACGTGAACTCCTGGCCGGGGATCGGAAGGTCAATCTGGGGTTCGTCGATGATTTCAATGAACAGCCCGGTGTTGGGGCCACCCTTGTGGAGTTGGCCGGTGGAATGTAGGTAGCGAGGGCCGATCTGGAGCACTGTCGGCAGCCCGGTCAATGTGCGCACCTGATGCGTGAGGGACTCGAGGTGTTCGGTGGTGGCGGCGTCGGCGTTTAGATAGGCGAGGACGACCACATAGTCGCCGTCGCGATGGTTGGCGAGGAAAGCGGAGAGGTCCGTGCCTACCGATGGGTCAGCGGAATCGAGCGTGGGCCGGTCTGGCGTCGCTAGATCACCAGCTAACGCCTGCTTCGCAAGATCCTTGGCGAGCTGAACGTCCGGTTGGTTGAACGGGTGGATCTCAAGAACGGCCCCTGCAAAGGCCGTCGCGACCTCAAGCACATACATCGCAGCACCGAGATCTTCGACCGAAGTGAGCCGGAGATGCGTCGATGGAGCACTGCTGGAGGTGATCGCAAGAGGGTCTGCGTCGGTGTCGAGAAACAATACGACTCTGTCCTGTCCCCAGCTGTCCTGATGCTCCGATGGAGGTGTTGGCACCGGAACGATCCCCGTGTCGGACTTCCCAGTCGATTCGGCGACGAGCTGCTCGATCCATGACGGCAGTGACCTGAGCGAGTCGCTCGTGA
>JAADHX010000309.1 GCA_013151655.1 Actinomycetota bacterium | reverse complement strand
ACCGAGCAGGTGTGACAACCGATGCACTTGTCGAGGTGGAACAGCATGCTCATCTGAGCCCGGACCTTCATTGTCCCGCCTCCTTGTAGTCGGGCGTATCGATGCGTCTCAGGTAGACGAACGTGTCGCGGTTGACGCCCGTCGGACCCCAATAGTTGAAGGCGTAGGTGAACTGCGCGTAGCCACCGGTCATCAAAACCGGCTTCAACCGAGTTCGGGTCAGAGAGTTGTTCATTCCCGCCCGCTTCCCCTCGCGTCGTGTTACCGGGATACCTACCGTTCGCTCAGTTGCGTGGTAGACGAAGACCGTGCCAATCGGTATCCGAGACGACGTGGTGCAGCGCTGGACGAAGATGCCGTTGTCGTTGTAGAGCTCGACCCAGTCGTTGTCTGCAATACCGAGAGCGGCGGCGTCTTTGGTATTGATCCAGATCGGATAGCCGCCTCGCGACAGCGTCATCATCCGCTCGTTCTCGGAATACGTCGAGTGGATCGACCACTTGCCGTGCGGTGTGATGTAGTTGAACATCTTTCCGTCTTGGCCCTCGGCAAGCGACTGCTCGGTCTCGGACAGCATCGTGTGGTCCGGCCGTGGCTTGTAGACCGGAAGCGCTTCGCCCCACTCGATGTAATTCTCGTGGTCCAAATAGAAGTGTTGACGCCCCGTGAGTGTCCTCCAGGGGATCAACTCTTCGACGTTGAGTGTGAAAGGGCTGTAAGCGCGACCCTTCCTGACGATACCGCTCCAAGTAGGGGTCGTGAGGATTCGGCGAGGTTGCGAGATGAGGTCAGAGAAAGTGATCCGCGTGTCTCGTTGACCGGCCGCGAGGTGGGTCAGTTCGCGACCGGTCTTGGCCTCCGCGGCTACGAACGCCCTGTGAGCCAGCTCACCGTTGCTTGCCGGGTCGAGCGCGAGGATTGCCTCGGCAACTTCCCTACCCCGGGTCATTACGGGGCGAAGGGCCCCGTCGGTGTCCCTGGTTCGCTCATCGGGCTGCTTGCGAGCCAACGCGTCGTAGAACTCCTCGACGTCGACCTTCAGACCGTGAGCACCTACGCCGTTGTTGCGCACACCCTCGCCCAGCGATGTCATGTGTTCGTACAGCTTGGCGTAGTTGCGCTTGACCATCTTGAACTTCGGCATCGTCTTGCCCGGGATGGCCTCGACTTCGCCGGTCCGCCAGTCGCCGACGCTTGCTTGCGCCATTTCGTCTGGGGTGTCGTGCGCCAGTGGCTGCATGACCACGTCCACAACCTCGGAGGGAAGCCGTCCACCGGCCATCTCGGACACTTTCTTGGCGAGTGCGGTGAAGATGTCCCAGTCGGGCTTCGACTCCCACGCCGGGGAGACTGCCTCCTGCATCGGGTTGATGAAAGAGTGCATGTCGGTCGAGTTGATGTCATCCTTCTCGTACCACGTGGCAGCAGGCAGGACGATGTCGGAATACAGAGCCGTCGTGTCCATGCGGAAGTTGAGATCGACAACGAGGTCCATCTTTCCGATCGGCGCATCAGGACGCACCGTGACCTCGGCAACACCGTGGTCGTCGGGCTCGGTAGCGATGGCGGTCGACTTGGTTCCTAAGTAATGCTTCATAAAGAACTCATGGCCCTTGGCCGAGGTCCCGATGGCGTTGCCTCGCCAGATGAACCAGGTACGTGGCCAGTTCTCAGGAGCGTCCGGGTCGTCGATGGAGAACTCGAGGTCACCCGACTTCAGGCGTTCAACGATGTTCTGCGTGATCTCATCGTCTGTTTCTGCTCCGCGCGACCTCGCCTTACGAACGACGTCGATCGGATTCTCCTTGAACTGCGGGAAGAATGGCAGCCAACCCTGGCGGACAGCACGAGCCTGATGGTCGATCGTGTGATCGAACCGCTCGGGGTGTTCGGACGGCAGCGAGTCGTACTCGCGGTACCCCCGCTCGTAGCGCCATTGATCGGAGTGCACGTAGTGGAACGACGGAGTGTTCTGCTGGCGTGGTGCCATACCCCAGTCGGCACCCATCGCGATCGCACCCCACGAAGCGTGACAAACCAGCTTTTCCTGGCCCACGTAGTGGGCGAGCCCGCCACCGGTGACACCGACCGAGCCAGTGAGCATCAGCGCCGTGATACCGGACCGGTACAAGAGGTTGTTGTGATACCAGTGGTTCGCGCCGGCGCCGATGATGATCATGTTCTTGCCGTTTGTGAGTTCGCCGTTGCGTCCCCACTCGCGGGCGTACTTGATCACCGTGTCGCGGTGGATTCCGGTGTACTGCTCCTGCCATGCGGGCGTGTAGGGCACATCGGTGTCGTCGTAGGTCGATGCATCGAAACCCTTGAGCCCTCTGTCGACACCGAAGCGTGCGTTCATCAGGTCGAAGACCGTGGTAACTGTGACCGGGCCATCACTAGTCTGGATTGTGCGTGTCGGAACGGAGCGGGTGATCGTGCCCTCGCTGCCGAAGAATTCGAGCTCGACTTCGACCGACCCCTCACCTCCGTCGATGAAGCTCAGTTCTGGTGCGATTTCCTCGCCGAGGACATTGTCGAACAATTCGAGGTTCCACTTGCCCTTCTCCTCGGTCGCCCAGCGGTCGGCGATACTGCCGTTTGGCATCCTTGGCTCGTTGGCCTTGGCATCCCACACGAGCATTCGCCACTCTGGGTTCTCGCAATTTTCGTAGCGAGGCAGGCGTCCGGCACGGAGATACTTGCCCGGAACACCATCTTTGATCTCGATGAGCATCGGGAGATCGGTGTACTGCTTCGAGTATTCCTGGAAGTAGTCAACCTTACGATCGCGATAGAACTCGGTTAGCAGCACATGGTTGACCGCCAGCCAGAACGCGGTGTCTTGCCCCGGGTGCGACGGAATCCACCAATCGGCGAATTTCGAAACTTGAGAGAAGTCGGGGCTGAAGACGGCGAGTTTGGCACCGGCGTGGCGCACCTCGGAGATGAAGTGGGCATCTGGTGTACGCGTCATGTTGAGGTTGGCGCCAACTACGGCGATGAACCGAGCGTTGAACCAGTCAGCCGACTCGTGAACATCGGTCTGCTCACCCCATACCTCAGGAGACGCCGGCGGCAGGTCGCAGTACCAGTCGTAGAAACTCATCACGACTCCGCCGATCAGCGACATGAATCGGCTGCCAGCCGCGTAGCTGACCTGCGACATGGCCGGGATCGGTGAGAACCCGGCGACGCGGTCGGGACCATGCTTCTGAATCGTGTAAATGGTCGAGGCCGCGCACATTTCGAGCGCTTCGTCCCAACTGATCCGTCGGAAGCCACCTTTGCCGCGTGCTTCCTGATAGCGGCTGCGCCATTCAGGTGTTTCCTGGATGCTGGCCCACGCGGCAACAGTGTCGCCGAGGTATTCCTCTTTTGCGGACCGGTACATGTCGATCAGGACGCCTCTTGCGTACGGATATTTCACCCGGGTCGGGGCGTACAGGTACCACGAGTACGAGATCCCTCGCTGGCAGCCCCGGGGTTCATATGGGGGTAGACCTTCTTCGAGCTCGGGATAGTCGGTGGCCTGAAGCTCCCAGGTGACGATTCCGTCCTTGACGAAGACCTCCCAAGAACAACTCCCGGTGCAGTTGACGCCATGCGTCGTGCGCACACGTTTGTCGTGTTGGAAGCGGTTCCGGTAGAACTCCTCCCACTTGCGGGCACCCGGATCGACTGTGTCCTTACTCCACCGGCTCATCACTTGCTCCTCAACGTTTCCACGTATGTCTTGCGCGGTCCGCGCCATACAACGGCCATGCCGACAAGCAGGACAATGAGTCCCACGAGTCCGCCAATCACCAACCAATCGACATTTGTCGACGGGCGGTCTTGGTTGGGCGCATCTGCCAGGAAGGCGACCAGATCAGTAATCTCATCCTGGGTCAACGGCCTGTCGGAGTAAATCGGCGTCATCGTCGGTGATGGCGGGTTGGCAAGCCACGCACTCAATCCAGCCTGGCCACCGAGTAGCTCGTATGCATCGGTCAGGTCGGGGCCGAGACTGGACCCGCCGAGATTGCCGACCTCTCCGGCGGTGTGGCATGACGCGCACGACGCTCCACGTTCATCGAGCCGGTTCTGACCGATGAACAGGTCGTACCCTGCATCGATGCCCCCGGCTGTCGGAGGTTCGAGCGGCGCTGTCGGCGTTTCGGGTTCGACAATGTCGCCATTACCGTCGCCAGCGCCACTCTCATCAGCGCCGCCCGCTATCTCGACGACGTATTCAACAAGAACATCGAGTTCACTGTCGGAGAGCCCAGTGATTGGTGCCATTGGTGAGCTGTAGATCTCTCCTAGCACCTCGATCGTCTCATCCAGCCCGTCGGTGACGACCGTAGCCACATAGTCGGCGTCTGTGGCCCGCGGATTATCGGCGAGAGGGGGGAAGGCGCCCGGTACTCCTTCGCCGTTGACCTGATGACATGCGGCGCAGTTGGCCACGTAGAGATCAGCGCCCGAAACACCTTGAGCTTCGATTGGCGGTGGAGAAGTTCCAGTTGCAACGGCGACAAGTACGCTCATTGCGACGAGACCAACCAGTAGGAAGGCAGATCTCAATCGCTCTCCTCCTCTTTGGTTGCGGCAATACATAACCTCTTCCAATTCCTCAATCGAGCCAAGACTCGGCCACTGGTGACCAGATCAATCGTGACGGGTAGCCGATCGATGGTCTAGAGACGAAAGTCCCGAAACACCCAAGAAACAATCCGTAAAGTCGAAACGGCTGGTACGCAGGTACTCCTCTACGATGCAGCCGGTGGCCGATCTCCGCCTGGGCCATCACTGCGACGGGGCTGGCGATGGGTTGTGCGAGATCCGTTTGTATGTGAATTATCTCTTACCACCTGAAGACAAAACCGAAAATTCACCTACAAACGAGAATTTGCTAGTTGAAACAGATCGGGAATAGTTACAGGTTCATCCGTCGTTTACATATGCATGCCCCCACCTCAACCACCTGACACCTCTGCCCACGTCGAGGTCTACTGGCGGCCGGGATGCGGATTCTGTTCGATGTTGCAGCGCACACTCGACAAGCTCGGCATCGACGTCGAGAAACACAACATTTGGGATGACCCCTCCAAGGCCGCTGTAGTCCGCCAATACGCAAACGGCAACGAAACCGTTCCGACGGTGGTAATTGCCGGAGTCGGGCTTGTAAACCCGTCGTCCAAACAGCTGATCGGATACCTCTCCGAAAACCACCCTGAGTTACTTCCGGCTCAACCCGAATCCGAACCGGCAACTTCGGTTGGGCGACTGGTCGGCCGGGTTTTTGGCAGCTGACCCGTAGCTACCGCGCCAACCGAGAGGTACTGTCGATGTCATGACCGATCCGCGCCTCGCAGGAACCGAAATTGCCGATTCGGTCCTTGATCTCATTGGCAACACCCCGCTTGTTCGCATGAAGCGCATAAGCGAGCTCGAAGACATCGAATGTGTTCTTGCACTAAAGGCAGAGAGCAGCAACCCGGGCGGCTCAGCCAAAGATCGTCCCGCCCTCGAAATGATCCTCGCCGCCGAACGCGACGGGTTGCTTGAGCCTGGCGGCACGATCGTCGAACCGACAAGCGGAAACACCGGGGTTGGCTTGGCCATCGTCGCCGCCCAACGCGGATACAAGTGCGTGTTCGTAATGACCGACAAGGTTGCGCCCGAAAAGATCTCTCTGCTCAAGGCGTACGGAGCCGAGGTCATCGTCTGCCCGGTCGCGGTAGAGCCAGACGATCCCGAGAGCTACTACAGCGTTGCCGAACGACTCACCGACGAGCTGGGCGCCTTTCGTCCCAACCAGTATCACAACCCGCACAACCCTGAAGCTCATGTTCTCACGACTGGTCCTGAACTGTGGGAACAAACTGCCGGCCGAATCACTCACTTCGTTGCGGGTGCCGGTACATGCGGGACCATCACGGGTGTCGCTCGCTACCTGAAGTCCAAGAACCCCGACATCAAGATCATCGCCGCCGACCCTGAAGGTTCGGTATTTTCCGGCGGATCCGGCCGCCCATACCTCGTT